>CALJIF010000094.1 GCA_937974275.1 uncultured Flavobacteriales bacterium | reverse complement strand
CGCCGATGAAGGCATCGCCAGCATCGAGAACAACAACGTTCTCAAGCTTGATCCAAAACAACTTGTTATGGTTATCCGGAGAAGGCGGTATCATAGCTTCCTCTGCAGATACCGGAAATAGCTGGCAAGTTTATACGCAACCGTATTTCGGTTTTTTCTCGGGTAACGGGATTGCTGTATTTGATACGATTGGATATGCCGTGAGTGATTATGGTTTTGCGGTAAAATATAGTCCAACTTCGGGTTGGTCATCTTTAACTATTCCTACGGCAAACACACTGAATTCAGTAGCATCAAGCAATTTGTTAAGCGCGGTTATTATTGGAGATAATGGCTTTATCTATCGTACGGAAGATGGCACTAATTGGATCGATGAAACGTATTCCAATACGACGATTCATCTTACAGATGTTACTTATGTTGATGCTGCAACGGCAATTATTTGCGGCACAGACGGTACTGTTCTCAAAAGCACAACTGATATCTCCGGGATAGGAGACGTTAACACTCCTGCAGAAATCAAATTATATCCAAACCCTGCGACTAACGGCATAACATTACGAAGCAATCAAAACATGCAGCAAGTTTTGATTTTTGATGTGTACGGAAAGTTGGTTGCATCGGAATCAATCGTGCAGGAAACCGGCTACATTAATATTGAACATTTGCAAGCAGGCGTGTACCTGTTGCGCGTAGAAACAGAGAACGGAACTTCCGTATTGCCTTTTATTAAGCAATAATTTTTCTTCCGCGGCTGTATCTTTTTTTGAAGGTTGTCATTAGGACGATAAATCAAAACTTATCGACTATGGCAGGCGGCAAACTTTCTCCCAGACAAAAAATGATAGGCATGATGTACTTAGTACTGACTGCGCTATTAGCACTTAATGTTTCCAAAGAAATCCTGGATGCATTTGTTACCGTTAACAAAGGACTTGAAACTACGGCAGCCAGCTTCGACCGCGGCATCGGGCAACTTTATTCTGAATTTGATCAGAAAAAGAGTATTGATCCTTTGCGAATGCAACCGACCTGGGAAAAAGCCCAGCGCGTAAAAGCACTTTCAAAAAAGTTGAATGAGCGTATAGATCTTTTAAAGAAGCGACTTATCCGAGAGACCGAAGGATATGTGAATCATGAAGAAGACACCATTCGTTTACAGTATGTCAACTCCAAGGATAATTACGACATACCGACCAACATTATGATTGGGGCGTCAGAAGACGGAAGCAAAGGGGAAGCACGAAACTTAAAGCAAGAACTTCATAGCTATCAAAATGATTTACTCGCGTTACTTCGTGAAGATGTGCGAAAAGATATTCACTTTAGCTTCGATACGGAAGATCCGAAAGATGGCAGTGATTTAAAGACGTGGGAATTGAAAACCTTTTACCACACGCCACTTGCTGCAAGTGTAACTATTCTTTCCAAAATTCAGGATGATGTTAAAAGTGCTGAGCAAGATGTTTTGAATGCGTTGATGCGGGAAACGGAAAGTGATATGATTCCATTTGACACGGTTGCGGCACGAGTGATCAGTTCAAGCAACTATGTTTTGCTGGGCGAAGAATATGAAGCTGATATTTTTCTTGCGGCGTTCAATAAAACATTAAATCCGGAAGTTCAATTAAGCGGATCTGATTCGGGAAAAATTCCCGTCAACGCGGGCATGGGCAAATACAAATTCAAAACGGCGAAGGAAGGTGTGTTCGAATATTCCGGCACAATAAAAATGACCACACCGAAAGGGAAACAACTCTCGTATCCATTCACATCTTCGTATATCGTTGCGCGCCCATCATTGACAGTGAGTGCAGATAAAATGAATGTAATGTACGCCGGTTTAAAGAATCCAATTTCGGTTTCCGTTCCGGGAGTTGCTAATGAGAATGTGACTGTTACATGCAGCAATGGAACTCTTGTAAAGTTGGGTAATGGTAAGTACGAGGTACAGTCTCCTCAACCCGGTAAATCTATTGTGACCGTTACAGCAACATTGCCTTCGGGAGAGAAAAAAAGTATGGGTACAATGGAGTTTCGTGTAAAACGTTTGCCCAAACCTGAAGTAACAATTAGCGGCGTGACGGGAACAAGAGCAACAGCAGCCCAACTAGGAGTATCTCCCGGCATTGTTGCAGTTTATCCGAATACCGAATTTGAAGATGCTAAGGTTCGCACCACTTCATTTCGTATTGAAGCTTATCAAAACGGTATCGCTGCGATTGCGACAACTATAAACGGCAACTTATTCACAGACGCATTGAAAGGACAATTGCGAACACTGCGAAAAGGAACTAAAGTTTATATTACAGAAATTAAAACTTCTGGTCCCGATGGCCCGGGTACAGCAAGCGATATCAGTATTACGGTTCAATAAAGCAATTGCCTCCAAAGCCCCGCATTAGTAGTGTTATGCGGGGCTTTATTATTAGTTATTAGAGTAGTACTGTATTGATAAATTATTTACCATTATTAGCAGTTTAACGGAATTCACTCAAATTCGCTGATAATTAATGTGTTAGTTTCAATATCTTTGAATCGGCTAACACAATATGATGATTTCGATAAGAAAAGTTTACACTATAGTTATCACTACGATCACGCTACTCTTTATACAGAGCAACGCTGTTCGTGCGCAGTTGCAGGTAAACACCGCAGTAACTGCAAATCAGCTGGTGCAATCATTAATTGGAAGTGGAATTACGGTTTCCAACGTGCAATTGAATTGTCCTGCCGGTGCATTCGGCACATTCAGTAACGGTAATACGACTAATCTTGGTATCAACTCCGGTATTATTCTAACTTCCGGAACTGCTGCAGTGGGAGGACCTGCGACGGGAAGTGCCAGTCAATGTTGGGGAACTACTGCAAATGATCCCGACTTAATTGCGATTGATCCTACTGCCAATAATGATGTATGTATTCTGGAGTTTGATATTATTCCTCAATGTGATTCTTTGGAGATTCGATTCGTGTTCGGATCAGAGGAGTATCCAACATTTGTAAACTCTATCAATGATTTGTTTGGCTTTTTCGTAACGGGTCCTAATCCTGCAGGGGGAAATTATACTTCGTTAAATATCGCGACTTTGCCTGTTGCGGGAAATCCACCGGTATCAATTAATACTGTGAATAACGGAAATGCGAATGCGGGTCCGTGCACGAATTGCCAATTTTATGTTAACAACACAGGCGGCCCATGGATTATGTACGATGGCATGACTACTGCTATTACTTCACGATTGTGGATGGTGCCTTGCCAGAGCTATCATTTCAAAATTGCCATTGCTGATGCGGCGGATTGCATTCTAGATTCCGGAGTATTAATTGATTTCTTAACATGTTCTTCGGCATTTACCTGTACGACTGCAGATCAGCCTGACGTTTGTAATTCCTGCACCGGCAGTGCAACAGTTAACATGAGTGGTGGAATTCCTCCTTACACGTACCAATGGTTACCAAGTGGCGGAAACGGCCCTACGGCAACAAATTTGTGTGCAGGCACCTATTCTGTTTTGGTAACAGATCAGGCGAGCTGCGGTATTCCTGATACAGTTGTGTTTAACATTGCGAACAACGGTTCTATTGCTGTGCAAGCGCAGCAGTCAGACGCAACGTGTTTTGGCGATTGCAACGGAAGTATAACGGTTACGCCTCAAGGTGGTAATCCGCCGTTCACTTATACGTGGAGTCCGAATGTTGGTAACACGGCAACAGTTAACGGTTTGTGCGTGGGCACGTACACTGTTGATGTGGCAGATGCTACGGGATGCACTTCCCAATACACATACAGCATAACACAACCAACTCAATTAACCGGAACACTTACCGGCAATAACACCATTTGCGCCGGAGATCAAACAACAATAACGGCAACACCTGTTGGAGGCACAGGGCCATATACAGTAAGTTGGGACAACAGTTTACCGAATGGATTAACACAAACGGTTTCACCAAATGCAACGACTGTTTATACCGCCACATTCACAGATGCCAACGGATGTAATATACAGCAGAGTTTCACCGTAACGATAGCACCTGCACCTGTTGCTGCTGTAGATCCACTTGTTGGTGATTGCGCTCCGGCAACTGTAGTGTTTACTGATGCATCCACCGGCGCAACCTCTTGGCAATGGGATTTTGGCGATGTAGGATCGCCATCAAACACTTCAACGCAACAGAATCCTACTCACGTTTATTTGTCAGCCGGGACGTATAACGTAACACTGATTGTCAGCAATGCAGGAGGCTGTTCTGATACGTTAGTGATTACCAATGCAGTGACGATCTCGCCGAATCCGGTGGCCGGCGTAACTGTGAATACTGCTACTGTGAGTGAATTATCGCCGGAAGTTGTGTTTACGGATTTATCCAACGGCGGTACTGACTGCATTTTCTATTTTGGGGATGGCGATTCACTGGTAGGATGCAATTTTGGAAATGTCACGCATAGTTATCCTTCAGCAGGAGTTTATACAGCAACAATGATTGTTACGAATGCCGATGGTTGTGCGGATACCATTACAATTACTGTAGTCGTAGAGGAAGAAACCACGATTTATGTTCCGAATGCATTTACACCTAATGGAAGCGGCATTAACGATCAGTTCTTTGCATACGGCACCAAAGTGAAAGAATTTGAACTGTTAGTATTCGACCGTTGGGGCATGCTGATCTTCCAGTCGAATGACATTAACAAAGGCTGGGATGGCACATTAAAGGGCAATCCTTGTCAACAAGACGTTTACGTTTGGAAGATCACGTACACCGACCAACAGAATAAGCGCCACCGCATGATCGGTCATGTTAGCCTGATTCGCTAACTACTCTGCAACAACTTCGGTAACACCGGGAACCATACGTTTTAGTAACGCTTCAATTCCTGATTTCAATGTGATGGTTGAAGAAGGACAACCGTGGCAAGATCCGCGCAATTGAACGGTCACTACACCTTCGCTAAACGATTTGAAGGTAATTAGTCCTCCATCTTGCTCTACTGCCGGACGAATGTATTGCTCCAGCACTTCAACTATTTTATGCTCAGCATCTGTTTGTGGAACAGCGTGCTCCGTGAATACAGTAGTTGTAGTTTTAAACGAACTGTCGGTGTGTACTTCAGCTTGAGGCGCTTCTTCTACAGCCAGTTCATTATGCAACAAGTGTTCACGAATAAACTCGCGTAATTCCAAAAGAATATCATCCCACGTGATGGTATCACTTTTGGTGATGGTGATATAATTCGCAGAAACAAATACGCCCTTCACAAAAGGAAATTGAAACAACTTAGCCGCTAAAGGAGAGCCTTTAGTTTCCTGAGCATTCGTGTAATTAGCAGTCGCCGCATCAGCAATGAGCATTCGGTTTGCAACAAATTTCATCGTTGCAGGATTTGGTGTGCTTTCTGCGTATATAACGATCGGAATAATTTTCTTTTCAGTTGTTTCCATGGCACAAAGGTAGGAAAGGAATAATTGAAGACTATCATTACAACATGAAAAGCCTACTTTTGTTTACTACAATATGGCTAAAACAATTCACACCGAATTTCTGGTAATTGGATCGGGTATCGCAGGGCTTTCTTACGCACTGAAAGTAGCTGACCACGGAAGGGTTATTTTGATTACCAAGGCTTCAGAGGATGAATCCAATACGAAATACGCACAAGGTGGAATTGCCGCAGTGATGTATGAACCCGATTCTTACGAAAAGCATATCGCGGATACGATTGCCTGTGGTGACGGCTTGTGTGACCCTGAAGTAGTGCGTTTTGTGATACGGGAAAGCACAGAACGCGTTCAGGAGTTAGCAGCCTGGGGAGCACAATTTGATCGGAAAGAAGATGGAAATTATCAACTGGCAAAAGAAGGCGGTCACACAGAACCACGCATCCTTCATCATAAAGACATCACCGGTTTCGAAATTGAACGTGCATTATTAGCTCAGGTAAACGCACATCCAAATATTGAGATCTTCGATCATCATTTCGCAATAGATATTATCACTCAACACCATCTGGGCATTGAAGTGAACAGCAGAACTCCCGACATACAGTGTTATGGCGCCTACGTATTAAACACGAATAACGGAGAGGTAGATACTGTTCTTGCAAAAATTACCCTAATGGCAACAGGCGGAGCAGGACATGTTTATGCAACAACTACAAATCCCACTATTGCTACAGGCGATGGCGTAGCGATGGTTTATCGCGCGAAGGGAAAAGTGGAGAACATGGAATTTATTCAGTTTCATCCCACATCACTGTACAATCCGGGAGAACATCCTTCGTTTTTGATAACTGAAGCGATGCGCGGGCACGGAGGAATTTTGCGTACACAGGACGGCAAAGAGTTCATGCACAAATATGACGATCGAAAATCGTTAGCGCCACGAGACATTGTTGCGCGCGCGATTGACAACGAAATGAAAATTCGTGGAGAAGATTTTGTGTACTTGGATTGCACGCATCTCGATCCTGTCGATTTGATTCAGCACTTCCCTAACATTCACGAAAAGTGTTTGTCGCTGGGAATTGATATGCGAAAAGATTTTATTCCTGTTGTTCCGGCGATGCATTACATGTGCGGTGGCGTGAAGGTGGACTTAAAAGGCAGAAGCAGCATTGACAGACTGTATGCTGCCGGCGAATGTTCGTGCACAGGATTACACGGCGCAAATCGTCTGGCATCGAATTCACTTTTAGAAGCTGTTGTATATGCGCATGCTGCCGCACAAGATAGTATTCAGCGCATTGAAGAACTTGATTTCCGCGAAGGAATTCCGCATTGGGATGCAGAAGGAACAGATGCTCCGGAAGAAATGGTCCTCATCACCCAAAGTTTGCGTGAGGTACAAACGATCATGAGTAATTATGTTGGCATCGTTCGATCTGATTTACGCTTACGGCGCGCGCACGACCGACTTGAAATTTTGTGGTTGGAAAATGAGGCATTGTACAAGAAGATTACAGTTTCGCAGAAAGTATGTGAATTGCGTAATGTGATTACCGTGGCTTATACCATAATTAAACATTCGTTGGCCCGCAAAGCAAGTTGCGGATTGCATTACAGTCTGGACTACCCGCCTGTTAAAAAAAACTAATTGCACCCGTTTAGAAGAAATAGGTTTAAATTTGTAGTTATGAAAGCAACAGTTCGTTTTGCTCTTGTACTTATTCTATCGGTCATCACGTTTGTGAGCGGATCCGGATTTGTATTAGGCAAAATGATTTGTTTGAAATCCGGCAATGAGATTATTCTTCCCGGCGCAATGGATGATTGTTGCGGTGGTGAAGCTTCCGATCAAAGTTTTATTTCAGAAAAGTGCTGTGAGATCTCGAACCTTACTATTGATCAGGAAACATTCATCAATTCCGAATCAAGTCAGTTTGAAAAGATTTTACTGACAGCAGTTGTACCTGTGTTATTACCATTCACGGTTGATATTCTTTTCACAGATCACAACAATACTATTCCGGACTACTCGGATCGACAATATGCTCCTACTGATCCTGTAAGAGCTGAACTCTGCGTATTTAATATTTAAGATTTGCTTTGAATTGTTGTGCGACGTTGATAAAACGTGCAGATAGCTTATTCATTAATTCAAAGCAACATGTATCAAAAAATAATTTTATCATTCTTGATTTGCGCTACATCATATGTACACGCGCAAATCACGGGACGTGTCAGCACATCAAGCGCTGAAGCTATCCCCGGCGCTGTCATCTTCTGGCAAGGCGCAAAGCAAGGTACAGCCAGCGATTCTTTAGGACGATTTACATTGTCCTGGCCGGCCCAATTTCCGGACACATTAGTTGTGCGTAGTGTTGGATTTAATTCTCAGGAAATCGGATTTATATCGGCAACTCCATCATTTATAAAAATTACATTGAAGAGTGCTGATACAATTGCCGGTGTAACTATAGTTGAACGTTTATCGGCGAGTCAGTTTTCCTTTTTTGATCCGATCATGACCGAGAAGATCACACAAAAAGGATTATTGAAAGCGGCGTGTTGTAATCTTTCCGAAAGTTTTGAAACAAATCCTTCTGTAGATGCAGCAATGACAGATGCAGTATCCGGCGCAAAAAAAATCAACTTGTTGGGACTCGACGGTATCTATTCTCAAATCATGTTTGAGAATGTTCCGCTGATTCGGGGCTTGTCCTCTTCATATGGATTAGCTTTCGTGCCCGGCACGTGGATCAAAAGTATTCTGATTACAAAAGGAACGGGATCTGTAGTGAACGGTTACGAATCTATTGCCGGTCAGTTGAATATTGATTTGGAAAAACCACCTGAAGAACAACAAGAGCGTTTCTTTCTTAACGCATACGCCAACCATCGCGGCAGATATGAATTGAACGCGCATTACAACCAGAAGATCGGAAGTTCATGGGGCACGACGCTTCTGGCTCATGGCAGTATGGCACAGCAGCGGAACGACATGAACCACGATGGATTTTTGGACATGCCGACTTACACGCAGATTAACGTGATGAATCGTTGGAACTGGCACTACGCCGATCGTATGGAAGGTCAATTTGGTGTACGTTTTCTGATTGATGATAAAGTAAGCGGACAGTTCGGATATCGCCCCGAGCAAGGGTTAAACAGTGCATTTTACGGAATTGGCATATATAACAAACAGCTCGAGTTTTTCAATAAAACAGGTTTCCTGATGTCGAAACCGGGTCGTAGTATCGGAACCATATTCTCAGCACGATATCATGATCAGGATTTACAATTCGGCAGAAGAACATTTCAAGGTGAACAGCGTAGTTTGTATGGCACTGCGTTATTTCAAGATTACATCAAGAACACCAACCATACTTTCAAAGGCGGTCTCAGCTACGTTTATGATGAGTATGTACAGTATTACAACGATACGAACTTCAGCAGAACTGAAATGGTTCCGGGAGCATTTGCGGAATACACAGGACACCTGAACACCAAATTTACTGCAGTAATCGGTTATCGTATTGATCATCACAACCTGGCAGGATTGCAGCACACACCGCGTCTACACCTGAAGTATGATGTAGACAGTAATGTTGTTATTCGTGCATCAGGAGGAAGAGGATTTCGTTACGCGAATATTTTTTCGGAGAGCACAACGATGTTTACGAACTCCAGAGAAGTTAAAATCGCTAATGATCTTCGCGCAGAAATTGCGTGGAACTATGGAGGAAGTTTACAATATCGGTTTAAGTTATTTAAACGTGAAGCAACGTTAGTAGCTGATTATTTCAGAACAGACTTTGTGAATCAAATTGTAACGGATCTTGAGCAGCCGGGAGTTATCAGCTTTTATAATCTGGACGGATTGTCTTTCGCGAACAGTTATCAGGCCGACGTGATGTTTGAACCTATTGAACGATTTGAAGTACGAATGGCATACAAATATTACGACGTACGGATTACCTATCAGGACAAGTTAAAACAGCGTCCGTTAGTTCCACAGCATCGTGCATTTATCAATTTGGCGTATGCGTTGCCTTATGACAAATGGACATTTGATTTTACCACCAGATGGATTGGAGCATCCAGAATGCCGGCTCATTTAATCAGCAGAACTGCGCAAGGAGATGTTGTACAAACAGAGTCGTTAACGGAAGACTTCTTCTTGTTTAGTGCGCACATTTCCAAAAAATTCCGAAAGTTTGATATTTATCTCGGAGCAGAAAATATTGGTAACTTCATGCTTCACCAACCTATTATTGGAGCTGACAACCCTTTTGGTCCGGTATTTGACGCATCATTAGTGTATGCACCAACCGATGGACGCATTATTTA
This sequence comes from uncultured Flavobacteriales bacterium, assembly GCA_937974275.1. Lineage (GTDB taxonomy): Bacteria > Bacteroidota > Bacteroidia > Palsa-965 > Palsa-965. The sequence continues at coordinate 53,691 of CALJIF010000094.1, read as the reverse complement.
CACAGGAATACGAATGAAATTTTAAAACCATAACAACCATGAGAATATTAGCAATACTTGGGTTTCTGTTGATCGGATTGGCAGCAACCGCACAGATGGATACCATCAAAATAAAAACCAGTGCAGAATGCGACATGTGCAAGAAGCGCATTGAAGAACAAGTGGGTATTACCAAAGGAGTTAAAAGCGCAGTGCTCGATTTGAACACCATGGTACTCACGGTGATTTACAATAAAGAAAAAACAACTCCGCAGAAAATAAAGCAGGTAATTACTAAAGCCGGATACGATGCTGATGAATTGAAAGCTGACCCGAAGTCGCAAAAGAAATTACCTGCATGCTGCCGTCCGGGCGGTGGTAAAGACCATAAATAAAATAATATGCCTTTAATTCTTCCTGTAAACGGCATTTCGCCGAATATCGGTAACGACTGTTACATCGCTGACAATGCAACTATTGTCGGTGATGTAACATGTGGTGATCAATGTAGCTTTTGGTTCAACAGCGTCATTCGTGGTGATGTGAATTCCATTACCATGGGTAATAAAGTCAATGTGCAGGATTTGGCAATGATTCACTGCACGTATCAAAAAGCAAAAACCGTTATAGGTAATAACGTCTCCATCGGACATCGTGCTATAGTGCATGGTTGTACGATACATGACAATGTACTAATTGGTATGGGCGCAATTGTGATGGATCATGCGGAAATTGGGAGCAACACCATTATTGCGGCAGGTGCTGTTGTTACAGAAAAAATGAAAGTAGAGCCCAACAGCGTTTACGCAGGAATTCCCGCAAAAAAAATCAAAGAGATCAGTCCGGAATTGACGCAAGGAGAAGTGGAACGCATCGCGAATAACTACGTGATGTACTCCGGCTGGTTCAAATAAATCAGCGTAACAACCGGTTTTGATTCCAGGTAAGCTTTGTTGCAACATGAATAGGTTGTTCTAATTGCTGCAGTACTTTCAAGAATTCAGCTTTGTTGCCTGATGTACACCATTCGGTAGTTCCTTCTGCGTTGATGTTCCAATTAATTTCCTGAACAACACGACTTACTTGACGTGCTATGGCCGGTGCAGGATCTATTATACGAACATCAGGACCTAATATTTTCTCAAGAACCGGTTTGACGAATGGATAATGCGTGCAACCCAACACCAAGGCATCAATTCCTTTTTCTTTCATGGGTGTAACCCATTGGCGCAACATGTCTTCGGTTTTTGGTGCGTTCTGCTGCCCGGCTTCAATTTGTTGTACCAAGCCCGGACAAGGCTGACGAATGACTTCAACTCCTGAGGCAAATCGTTCTACAACACTCGCGAATAATTCTCCCTGAAATGTTGCGGTTGTGGCAATAACACCAACCACTCCGGATTTTGTTTGTTCCGCTGCAGGCTTAACAGCGGGCTCCATTCCGATAAAACGAATGTGAGGAAAGCGTTCGCGCAAATATTTCAATGCTGCTGCGGATGCCGTGTTGCATGCAATAACTATAATCTTACAACCTTGATCAATCAGAAAAGATGCAATGCCTTCACTGTATTCTTTAATCTCTACCAGTGATCTATCTCCGTATGGAAGATGTGCTGAATCGGCTACGTAAATTATGTTGCACAACGGAAGCTCACTTCTGATAGCATTCGCCACAGTAACGCCGCCTACACCTGAATCGAAAACACCAATCGCTGAATTCAAAGACATGATTAAAGATACAAGGATATCAAAAAAGAAAAAGGTCACATTACGTGACCTTTTAAATGTTATTTGCCGGGAGCAGGTGCGGCCGGTTTCGGTGCCGGTTTCGGAATTCCGAGTTTGATGCGCACTGCATCCAGAATGTCATCAGCAGGATCCGCATAAATCACAACACCTGCAGACTTACTACTATCGATTACATACTTGTAACCTTTTTCTTTTGCTACATCAGCGGCTGCCTTGTTGATCTTATTATACAATGGCTCCACTAATTGAACACGCTTATTATTGAAATCCTGCTGAGCACTCATCTGGAATGCCTGAATGTTATTCTGCAAATCAGTGATTTCTTTTTCTTTCAATTGCTTGATGAGCGGGCTCCAAGTCTTATTTAAAGAATCGTATTCATTCAGCTTACGCTCCAATTCCATCTGCATAACTACCATCTGGTTTTCCAGCATTTTATAGTACAACTGAGCTGAATCGCTGGCCGCCTTAAATTCAGGCATAATTTCCAACAATGAATCAAGGCTGAAGTGAGCCATTTTTTGAGATTTACCGATAGTCGGAGCAACGAATAACATCAGGGCAACTGCGACAATCTTCAGGGCATTTTTCATGAGAATATTAAGAGATTGATTTTACTTATTAGATTGAATTTATTGAACAAAGAACTACTTCTTGCCTTTTTTCCATCCTAAAATTTCCAAGACTTCATCGCTCTTGTCATATTTCGGATTGGTGTACAGCATGGTCATATCACTTGCTTTGTCGAACACGATGGCATAACCACCTTTTTCTGCCATTTCTTTAACGGCATTATACACTTTGTCTTGAATAGGTTTTACCAACTCCTGACGCTTCTTGAATAATTCTCCATCCACGCCAAACTTAGACTTTTGATAATCCTTAGCTTCTTTTTCTTTCTGTACAATTTCTGCTTCACGCTTGATGCGCATTTCTTCAGTCATCAAGATTTTCTCTTGCTGAAAGTTTTTATACATGCGATCGATTTCCGCATACTTAGCTTCTACTTCCTTCTGCCACTGAATTGACAATTTATTCAATTCATCCTGCGCCTGTTGGTACTCACTACTCTGCGCCAAGATATAATCCGTATCGACATAGCAAAACTTCTGAGCACTTGCGGTACCAATCATGCCAACCAGGGCAACAAGCAGAACAACAATATACTTTTTCATAATCTTATGGGTTTTACGCCTGTTTCAAGGACGGCTAATGTACAAAATAATAGTTGTTTTATAATTCTCCAAGGTTCATGCCAATACTGAAATGTATCTGAGAACGCTGCATTCCCGGTGCAGTGCGCACGTCGTCGAAGCGGTAACCCCAATCCAGTCCTAATAAACCAAACATTGGCAAAAACACACGCACACCAACTCCGGCAGAGCGGTATACATCAAACGGATTAAATGACTTATAGTTTTGCCAGGTATTTCCGGCCTCGACAAATGCAAGTCCAAATACGGTAGCAGAAGGATTCAAGGAAACCGGATAACGTAACTCCCATGTGTATTTTGCAATAATCGGAGCACCCGTACGAGGAGACAACGCTTGATCGTCGTAACCACGTAATGCAATAATTTCACGTCCATCGAGTGCGAAACCTGTTAATCCTGAACCGCCTAAATAAAAGCGTTCAAAAGGTGCAATACCCACTGCACGATTATACATACCCAGATATCCAAATCCGATACGCGTATTCAATACGAGGTCACCGGCTAAGCGTGTAAACCATGAAGAAGTAAATTTCCATTTGAAATATTCCACGTACTTAAACTTCTCCTGATCCGATAACACCGAATAGTCACGTGAATTGAATAATGAATATGGAGGTGTAAACTGTCCGATGATTTTAATATCCGAACCTTGACGCGGATAAATCATCTGATCCGTTGAGTTACGGAATAAGGTTAATCGCAAATTGATGTTATTGGCATACCCCTTGGAGAAGGCGAAAACCGAGAAGAAATTATTGAGTTGGTAATACTGATAATTTAATTCGACGAACACATTGAAGAAATCATCCGGACGTTTCAAGCGTTTACCAAAACCTACTGTTGCTCCGCTAATTTTTACATCCTGACGATTCGCATCATTGGCACGGAAACCGTTCGACTGCACCGAGTGGAAGAACGTAACCGTTAAAGAATTCGGTTTCTTTCCACCTAACCAAGGCTCGGTAAACGAAGCGTTGTAAGACTGGAAGAACAAACCGTTCGACTGCGCACGAATACTCAAGCGTTGTCCATCGCCGGAAGGAAGCGGTCGCCAAGTGGAACGATTAAAAATATTTCGAGTAGAGAAGTTATTAAACGAAACGCCCAACGTTCCTACAATTCGTCCTGCACCCCAACCGCCGGACAATTCCACCTGATCGTTCGGACGTTCTTCTACCACATATTCAATATCTACTGTTCCGGTGTATGGATCCGGCTTCGGATTGATTTGAATTTTTTCCGGATCGAAATAACCTAATGAAGCCAATTCGCGCTGAGAGCGGATTACATCTGCACGACGGAATAATTGTCCCGGACGTGTACGAATTTCTCGCATGATCACATTGTCATTCGTCTTGGTGTTACCTATTACGGTAACGTTACGAATTGTAGCCTGACGACCTTCGTAAATGCGCATTTCGAAATCGATTGAATCGCCATCCACATTTACCTCTACAGGGCTGATCTGGAAGAATAAATATCCATCATCCATGTACAAGGAACTGATATCATTGCCTTGCTCGCTCATGTACAACCGCGACTCCATCAATTGCTGATTGTACACATCGCCTTTTTGAATGCCCAAACGCTTCGATAAATCTTCGGATGAATATTTGGTATTACCCACCCACGTTACGTTTCGAACATAATATTTATTACCCTCGTTCAACCACAACTCAATTTTCATTCTGTTTGGTGAAACACGATAGACAGAATCTTTAGTAATTGTGGCATCACGATATCCTTTACCGAGATAACGTGCAACGATAGCTTGCTTATCACCTTCGTAATTTTCTTCCAGATACTTGGATGACTTTAACAGGTTGTACCAACGAAAGCGTTTGGTTTCTTTCATGGAACGGCGAATCTTGCCTGCAGAAAATTCATTATTACCATGAATGACGATGTCCTCGATACGAACCTTTTTGCCTTTGTCGATCATGATATCCAGATACACCAGATTTTTATTGGCAGTATCCTGCTTCAACACCAATGTTGTTTTACAATTCAGAAAACCATCATCAACAAAATGTTGTGTTACCGTTTCAACGATGTAGTTTTTTCTGTAGTCGGTTAACACCATTCCACGATTGATCTGCAATTTCTCGCGGAGATCTTCTTTGTCACTTTTTTTCACCCCAAAAAAATCAAACCCTGCAATACGCGGCTTCTCCACAATATTAATGTCTAGCCAGATGTAATTACCGTCAGTTTTGTTTACGGTAATACTTACATCTTCGAACAAACCTTCTTTCCAGATATTGTCGATGGCTTCTGCAGTTTTTTCTCCGGGAATCGTGATTTTATCCTGAATAGGTAAACCTGAAATTAAAACGATAACACGAGGATCAACGGTAACAGCGCCCTTCACGTATACGTCAACCAGTTTGTATTCACGTGGTGCACGATAGTTGACTACTGTGGTATCGCTGCCGAAATTTTGCGCATGCACATAAGATGCGATCAAAAGCAAAGCAGCAATAATTCTATACTTCATAAATGCGATTTCTATTATTTTGATCCTGAGGGATTATTAAAAAAATTATCGATGGCTTGTTCAATCAATTGCTGACTGGTTTTTCCGAATCGACGTTCGCGTTGTTGAAAGTCCAGCAACGCCTGATAAAATTCTTCTTTGCCGAAATCCGGCCATAATGTTTCGGTGAAATAAAACTCTGCGTATGCAATCTGCCACAATAAAAAATTGCTGACACGATGTTCTCCGCTGGTGCGAATCAATAGTTCCGGATCAGGATATTTTGAGGTAGTGAGATAAGTACCGAACAAATCCGAATTTACTTCCGAGGCTTTCAACTTACCGGCTTCCACATCAGCAGCAATGCGACGCGTAGCTTCCACAATTTCCCAGCGAGAGCTGTAACTCAACGCTAAAATAAGCGTCATTCCGGTGTTGGAAGAAGTCGCAGCAATCGCTTCAGCAAGTCCTTCCCGGCAACGCTGCGGCAAACTATCGGTATCTCCGATGGTTGCTAATCGGATATTATTTTCATTCAGCGTTTCGCGTTCGGAGTTGATCGTATGCACTAACAGTTCCATCAATGCATCCACTTCATCTTTCGGGCGATTCCAGTTTTCGGTAGAGAATGCATACAGCGTCAAGTATTTTATTCCCAAAGCTGCTGCTGCTTCTGCCGTCTCACGAACCGAATTGACGCCACTTTTATGACCGTACACGCGCAACTGTCCGTGCATTTGCGCCCAACGACCATTGCCATCCATAATGATGGCAACATGTTGAGGTAATTTATCGAGATTCAGTTGTTCTTTAACGCTCATGACTTCTGCTCAGATTCCGATACCTGCACACTGCTTCGGTTTATCGCGCAGCTGAAATGTTAATGTAAGACCTGCAAAAGCATACCAGTCTTTAGTTCTTGGATTACCACGCTGACGACCGATATTGTCGGTTGCAGTTGAACTGCGATCGCCCAACAACACAGCCATTGAACCGCCATTTGCAAATAAGGTAGCGGGATCGGCATACACGGTGCTTACATCGTCAATGTAATCGGTAAATGTTTTACGCAAGCCCCATTCAGCTACCAGCCCAATTCGCTTCGCCAAATTCGCACGAAAGCCCGCGCCAAAAGGAATAGAAAATTGCGTACGCATATAACCTTTTGTCTGACCTTCGGTTTTCAAAGGTTGTAATGCCACCCAATTACCGCCAATACTTGCACGAGGGTTGAAGTTAAACACCGCAGCCCCCAAAAACATGAACGGCGTAAACTGATGTTTTTCGTTACCGATTTGATACTCGATAAAATTAAACTCCACACGACCCGCGAGTTCATACACGCGAGAACGGAAACTCAAATTTCTCTTCTGTTGCTCTGCAGATGTAGCGCGCGCATCAATGCCTTGTACGCTGCCAAACAATGCCGAACCGGCAACCGCAAGACGCATATTAAAATTGTGACGATAAACCAATCCTGCGGCAGGACGAGTCATACTATTGAAATGCCCTGCCGGATTTAATTCGCCGGTGTAGTAGGAACCTCCAAAGAAGAACCCCAGTTCGTTGGAACGTTGCGCAGAGGCGCTAAGTCCGACAAGTACAGTTAATGTTAAGAGAATGCTTCTCATAGTATGTTATAACGCAAGGAAAATGTCCCTTGTATGTTTAAAAAATAATAATGTGCGAAGGTACGGAAATTAAGGCTAAGTCAGGCATTCCGAAGCGAATGCAACATCCTGAAAATCTGTTAATTACGCTTATCGTGACCCCACAATAACTTTTCGCGGATGATTTGGAAGAAATGCTTGTCGTTAAAGCGAATCAAACTGATTTTGAAATCTTCCTTACGGATGGTCAGTTTTGTGTCGCAAGGCACTGTTTCCATGCGCGCATCAAGCGTTGTCAAATAATGACTACTTCGTCCTTCCACCTGAAGTTCAATTACTGAATCATCGGGTATAATTAACGGACGAACATTGAGGTTATGAGGAGACAACGGCGTGATGATAAAACTCTTTGCATCCGGCACCACCAAAGGACCACCACAACTTAAAGAATATGCTGTTGAACCCGTTGGTGTTGCAATGATCAAACCATCTGCCCAATACGAATTCAGAAATTGTCCATTCACTGTCGCATGGATTGTCATCATCGCGGAAGAATCCTTACGTTGCAGCGTAAATTCATTCAGAGCGTAATTCACTTCGCCGAATAAATTTTCTTGCGTTTCCAACTTCACGAGACTCCGTTTGTCAATGGTATAATCTCTTTTCACCAAACGATCTACCAGTTCACGACCCGCTTCTTCCACAGAAACTGCCGCCAAAAATCCCAGTCGTCCTGTATTAATTCCTAACACCGGAATACCGCTATTACGGACGAAAGCAATGGTTTCCAGAAGCGTTCCATCGCCTCCAAGCGTTAGCAAATAATCGGCCTGACCACGCATTTCGTTGTAATCGCGCAATGCTTTTACGCGTGAACGAATAGTCACGCCTTGTTCCAGATACGCTTGAAAATCTTCGGTAAGCAGCAGTTCAATTTCATGCTGACCTAGCTTGTCAAAGAGCGGTTGTAATCCTTCGGGGAGTTTTTTTTCGGTGATTCGACCGTAAATGGCAACTTTCATTCGAAAAGAATTGGCTTCCCGAAAAAGAGACGGGAAGACGGTTGATTGGTTGCCCGAAGGTACGTCAATTCAACGAATTGAGGATTGCTTAAAATGGGGCGCCGAAATGTATAAACAAACCGTGTTCCATCATTCGGTTAACACTGTACTCGATTCGTCCTACCATATCGTAATACGTAACTACATCAAAGCCTATTCCGGCACCGCCGAGCCATGAATCGCCGAGTTTATTGTAATCTGTAAATGCCGAAGTGCGATCCTCGACATAACCAACATCAACAAAGGTTCCCACGTAAAGCGCGAGATGCAGCGTATTAAACTTTTCCAGTGGAATAAACTTGAATTTGATGGTGGTCGGTTTCAGCAGCTGATACTTGAAATTTACTTTTCCCAACACAAAATTCTGCCCGTCGATTACGTAGTATTCATATCCGCGAACGTAAGGACCAAAACCGAATGCCCGCTGGTGTAAATAAGGCGGCGTTCCATAAGGTAAAACACGCAAACGAATCATACCTGCCGTGAAAAAACGACCCACTACATTTCGATAATAGCGCGCACCCAGTGTTATGAAAAACACATCCAGCTTTTCTTCAGGCAGTATACCAAGACCGTGTTTCGTCACTTCTGCTTCCAGAAAATAGCCTTTCAACGGATATGGTTTTAAGTCGCGCAGATCGCGCACAAACCGATACGATAACGTGAAATATGCCGCGCGTGTTCCTGCATCCGGAAGATATTCTGAGGTATACGATGCCACTGTATCATGCAATCTGAAATCTGCAAAGCGCACATCCAATTGATGCTTGTTATACAATCCTTTACGGTACGTACATGCAACAGAACTTTGCCACTCTTCGCGCACAAAATCATCTTCCAGTCGAAAAAAACGGAGTTTGTTATTTTCTGTATTGTAAGCTACCTCATGATTCTGCGTGTACGTGGTAGTAACCGTAATACCCAGCGTTCTCGCTTTATTGAGATATGGAACTGCATACTGAAAACCGTATTGCGGCGAATAACCGAAGCGTGCAATTGCAGCAATTACTTCCTTTCGTCCACGAAAATTGTAACGCGTCAAAAACATGCCGTAGTTAGCACGACGTAAATTTCGTCCATTGCGCCACCACGTATTGAAGTTCGGTTCCACGACTTCAAAAACCGGCACCGGCCAGGTATACCAACGTTCTTTGACTACAATTTCTATATCAACCGTAACACAACCCGTTCCACTGCTATCGAGTAAGCACAAGGGTGTCATCGTGACAAAATTGAACAAGGAAGTATTGAGCAGATTTTGACGGGATCGTTCAATTACTTCGTTAAACTTTCCCGCATCAATCGTATCTCCCGATTTGAAAGCCAGTTCACGATCAATAATAAATGGTTTGGTGGTTTTATTCCCCGTGATAGCGATATTCCGGACAACGAAAAAGGCAGTATCCTGTCCGGCCGCAAGGAATTTTGCGTGAAGCACTAATACGATAATCAGTAATAAACGGAATGATGAACTCATGTATGCGTTATGTGAAGATAACGCAATGCCCTTAGATGCTGATGTAATTCATGAATTCATCGAAGCGGCGCTTAACGTCTTCTTCGTATTTGCTTTCATGAAACGTAGCAATGACGGTATAATTATAACGTGTAAACGTTTGCAAAATGCGGGAAAGGTCCTGACGATTGGTTTTAATAGTCACTTCAATCCTGCGCGGATCAGCGGTAGCGGCAACATATACGCTCAATACTTTGGCATCGTTACCTTCAACTATTTGCGCAATTTGTGATAACGAATAATCAACCGTATTTACTTCAACGACAATGATGCCACCCGATTCGCGAACAGCGGCCATTTTCGCCATCTTTTCCATCAGGTTGCGTATCGTAATAGCACCCTGATAATTCAGTTGTTCATCCACGACTGCAATAACATCCAAACCTAATTCCGACATCACTTTAAGCACATCCCACGCGTGCATATTTTCAACGAGCATGGGCTTCATCAAGGCTAACGGTTGTTCTGAAAGCGGTAACGATGCGTCTTCCAGATCATACAAATCGCTATCGCCAATCATGCCGATAAACTTCTTACCTTGAATAACCGGCAGATGCGACACGCGGAACTCATCCATCCAGCCCAGCGCTTTATCAGCCGATTCGGAAAGTTTAATCGGGGGAATGTCGTCGTTAATGAGATCCTTTGCAGTCATAATGATTGGCGGTAAAGTTATGCTTTTCAAAATAGTACTGCACAAATAACGTACCGAGAAGTAAAAAGTTGTCACCAATTCGTCGGTGGTTGTAATAACACCGTAACTGGCCATTCGAACTCTTTCAGCGAGCAGCCGTGCATTGGATTGTCTTGTGTACTTTCGTAAACTGAAAATGATTAATCTAAGCGTAAACATTAACAAGATTGCCACCTTGCGTAATAGCCGAGGACACAACGTTCCGGATGTTGTAAAAATGGCTCTCGACTGCGAGCGTTTTGGCGCTGATGGAATTACTGTTCATCCCCGTCCCGACGAACGCCATATTCGTTACAGCGATGTGCACGATTTGAAACCGGTATTGACAACCGAATTCAACATTGAAGGAAATCCTCGAGAGCAACGATTTGTGGAATTGGTACTCAGCGTTCGCCCGCACCAGGTGACTTTAGTTCCTGATGCAACGAATCAATTGACTTCCGACCATGGTTGGGACACCATTGCTAACCGCGATTACCTTATTGAAACGATTGCACTTTTTAAAGACCACGGCATTCGTACTTCCATCTTTGTTGATCCCGACGAAAAGATGGTAAAAGGGGCGAAAGCCACGGGAACCGATCGTATTGAATTGTACACGGAAAGCTACGCACGTAACTTCACGGTTAACGCAGAAAGTGCGGTAGCACCTTTTACACAAGCAGCTAAAGTGGCTGCGGAATGCGGATTGGGAATCAATGCCGGTCATGATTTAAGTCGCGACAACCTTGCCTTTTTTGCCGCTCATGTGCCCGGACTTGCGGAAGTTTCTATCGGTCATGCGCTCGTGTGTGATGCCTTATATTTCGGCATGGAGAATACCATCATGATGTATAAACGAGCCTTACAAATTTGATCCAACGTGGAATTATTTTTCAGAAAATCGGGAGAAGGACGACCGTTGGTCATATTGCACGGATTATTCGGCATTTCGGATAATTGGGCGGCTCTCGCAAAATTATGGTCAGCACATTTCACCGTGTACACACTTGACTTGAGAAATCACGGACAGTCGCCGCATTCGGACGAATGGAACTATCGCGTTATGGCAGATGATGTGGTTGAGTTTTTCGGAACCGAGCGGTTGAATGACGTTATCTTGTTGGGACATTCCATGGGAGGAAAAACAGCGATGCGTCTGGCACTTGACTATCCAATGGCCTTATCAAAACTTATTGTTTCCGATATAGCACCCAAACGTTACGATTTGCAGCAACATCAAGTAATTGAAGCAATCAAAGCGGTTGACGTCCGAAAATTGGAATCGCGTAAAGATGCTGAAGCTATTTTGCAACAGCATTTGCACGATAACGGAACAATACAATTTTTATTGAAGAATTTATTTTGGCGCGATCAGTCCGACGGTAGTAAAATTCTGGACTGGAGATTTAATGCACGGGTAATTGCGGAGCGGATCGAAAACATTTCCGAAGCCACTGTTTCTGATGATCCCTGCGAAGTGGATACGCTGTTTATTCGCGGCGGTAAATCACATTACATTACCGCTGAAGATGAACCGTTGATTCAACAACAATTTCCGAATTCCTCAATTATTACGATTCCCGACGCAGGACATTGGGTGCATGCCGATCAACCACAACTCATGTTCAATTCCGTATTAGAATTTTCACAACGCTAAATACCTATACTACATTATGACAACAGCAGAAATTATTACCAACAAAGGCACCATGAAGGTGGAACTTTTTGATCAAGATGCACCAAAGACGGTAGCCAACTTCGTAAAACTTGCGAATGAAGGATTTTATAAAGGACTGAAGTGGCATCGTGTTCTTCCCGGATTCGTCATTCAGGGCGGCTGTCCTAACACACGCGAAGGCGCAACAGGAATTCCGGGGACAGGCGGACCGGGTTACGCCATTGAATGCGAACTCACGGGCAACAACCAGTTTCATGATAAAGGCGTATTATCGATGGCGCATCGCGGACTCAACACCGGAGGATCTCAGTTCTTCGTTTGCCTGAGTCGCAATCAAACCGCGCATCTTGACCGCAAGCACACTTGTTTTGGTAAAGTAATTGAAGGTCTCGACGTATTAGATGCTATCCGTCAGGAAGATAGTATTGAGAACGTGGTGATCCATCAGGCATAACCACTCCTCTATTCCAATTACCATACATCCTTGTAGCAAACGGGCTGGTCATAAAAATCCGGCCCGTTTATTTTTTTCGCGTTAAACTTGTATATGGACATTCAGCCCACGGAGCGTAATAAGTTTATTCTAAGCGGCACAACCGGCAGAAACGATTGGTGGCGTTATGTACTGATTGTGCTGATGTCGTTGGTTGGTTATGTAATCGGCTCGATTCCGCTTCTGATTTTTCAGATGCGCGCCATAACATCGGGACAAGTTGCCATCAACGATCCGGAACTAACAGCAAAGCTGCTTAATCCTGAAATTATGGGATTGTCGCCATACGCCATGCTGGCGTTGACACTGTTCATCTTTGTAGTGGCTATGATCGGCTTGTTGGTTGGAGTAAAATTTATTGCGGGCAAAACAATCTCATCTATAATTACGGGCTACGGCAAAGTGCGCTGGAAACGTGTAGCAGCGGGCGCAGGCTGGTGGGCGCTTTTGTCGGCTATTTCAACCGCGATAGTAATTGGTGCAGATCCGATGAACTACGAATGGACGTTTAACGCTGCGCCATTTTTCGCAACGTTGGCCATCGGTATTTTACTACTGCCAATACAAACCTGGTGGGAAGAATTTTTATTTCGTGGTTATCTCCTGCAGGGAATAGCGAATAGTTTTCAAAAACCATGGGCAGGACTACTAGGCACCAGTTTGCTGTTTGCTGCCATGCACATGATGAATCCTGAGGTTGAGAAATACGGCATTCTGGCCACATTTCCACAGTACTTAATTCCCGCTTTAATGCTTGGATTTATAACGCTGATGGATGAAGGACTTGAGTTAGCCATGGGCATGCATTTCGCCAATAATCTTTTTGGCACTGTTGTCGTAACCAGCAGCAACAGCGCAATACAGGCCAGCACCTTGTGGCGAGCCCACCAAACCGACTCCGGAATTGACTCCATTATTTTAATTAGTCAAAGTATATTATTTATAATAATTCTCTGGTGGAAATTCAAATGGCAAATGCAAAAACTCAACTATTAAGTATGTATAAACTCGTCCTTTCCATTTCGTTGATTTGTTCTACCCTGTTTGTTCAGGCTCAACAATCCGAAAACGCATATAAATTCTCGGTGGATCTGACCAAAGTATTCAAAGATCAACTTACCGTAGAATTAACACCGCCACAACTCACTGCCGATACGGTATTGTATCGTTTTCCGGCTATGGTTCCCGGAACCTATAAGGTTTATAATTTCGGGCGATTCATCACCGACTTCGTAGCGCTCGATGCTGCGGGCAATGAATTAAGTTATGTTAAGCCGGATCGCAATTCCTTCCAAATTGCCGACGCAAAAAAAATCAAGAAGATTCGCTACAAAGTAGAAGACACCTGGGACACCGACAAGCGCGCTGATTTTGTATTTGAACCTGCAGGAACAAATATTCAGAAAGACACCAACTACGTATTGAACAATCATGGATTCTTCGGGTACTTCGAAGGAATGACTAAAGTGCAATACGAAGTAAAGGTGAAACATCCGGAAGGAATGTACGGTTCAACCGGTTTAAATAATGTGAAACGGGAAGGTAACGAAGACACTTATTATGTCAATAACTACCATGATTTGGTGGACGGACCTATCATGTATTGTAAGCCCGACACCACTTGGCTGAGCGTTGGAGGAACGAAAGTTCTTATTTCTGTGTATTCACCGAAAAAGCTGGTGAGTTCAAAATTCGTAGCAGATAGTTTACGCGACATTCTTGAATATCAGCGATTGTACTTAGGCGGAACATTACCGGTAAATAATTACGCATTTATCATTTATCTCACCGGAAACGAAGACGGATTTAAATCAGGTTCTTATGGCGCGCTGGAACACTCCTATTCATCCATGTACACCTTGCTGGAAATGGAACCCGGAGAAATTGCTCAAACGGTGAAGGATGTCGCAGCCCATGAGTTTTTCCACATTGTAACACCATTAAATATTCACTCGTATGAAATTGGCGACTTCGATTTTAATAAACCTAAAATGTCCATGCACTTATGGATGTATGAAGGTTTAACCGAATATGCCGCGCATCACGTGCAGGTGAAATACGGTAAAATGTCCTTGAATTCATTCATCGATGTATTGAGTGAAAAAATGAACATCGCAGATCGATACAATGATACACTGCCATTTACACGCATGAGTTTATTGTGTTTGGATGAACATGAGAAAGAATACGGCAATGTTTATCAGAAAGGTGCATTGATCGGAATGTGTCTGGATATTCAATTGCGTCACTTATCAAAAGGTCAGTACGGTACACAAGAACTTATGACTGATCTATCCAAAAAATACGGAAAGGACCGCAGCTTTAATGATGATTCATTAATCACAGAAATTGTGCGATTAACGTATCCCGAGATTGGTGAATTTTTCAAAAAATATGTGATGGGCAATGAGCCTATTCCGTATGGAAAATATTTGGAAATGGTAGGATTGAATTATGAAGCTACGCGAACAGAAATGGTTTTAGACCCACTCGGTGGATACTTCTTTATTCAGGATAATCAGGGGAACGTGCGAATCTATAGTCCTGAACCGAACAGCTTCGGCAACGATATCGGATACAAGAATTTTGATGTGATCAAATCCATAAATGGGAAAAAGGTAACGCCTCAAAATATGGAGCAAGTGCTTGGAGAATTAAAACAAATGAAAGAAGGTACAAAACTGAAAATTAAAATTATTCGGGGCGGAATCTTTGGAATGCCGAAACAAAAAATGACGTTAAAAGGCACCTTGCGTAAATCAGAAAAGGTAACACGACACATCATCACCGTTGATAAAGGAGCAAGCGAAACACAACTATTGTTACGTAAGTTCTGGATTAACAAGTAAAATGAACCGATCACCACTGCAACGATCTCAGATTTATTGGCTGCTTCAAATTGCAGGGTGGTTATCGTTTACCCTTTTAAATCTGGCATTTGTTTACCTGAATAATCAGGTAACGCCGGAGGTGCTGTTCGGATTGTTGATGGTATTTGTTGTCGGAATTGGTTTAACTCAGATCATTCGGGGAATCATCATTCGATTTCATTGGCTACAGCTAGGTGTTGCCGCAATGTTACCGCGCATTTTGTTGTTGTGCATTTTGTGTGGTGTCGGAATGGCAAGCATAGACAGGGTTGCAGATCATCTTTTATCGCCGGATGTATCGCTATTTGAACAGCCGATTCGATTTGCGCTGAACGTGCTCAATTTCTCCTTTGTCTTTTTGTTCTGGTCTGCCATTTATTATTTGTTTCATTTTATCGTCAATTTCAGAAAAGCAGAAATTGAAAATTTAAAATGGGAAGCTGCAATTTCCGAAGCGGAATTGAATAGGCTAAAATCGCAGCTAAATCCGCACTTCCTGTTTAATGCAATGAATGCGATACGCGCATTGGTAGATGAGAACCCGGTAAAAGCGAAAGAAGCGATTACCCAGTACTCTAATATTCTGCGCAGCACCTTGCAGATGGGAAAAAGTAAATTAATACCGTTGCATCAGGAAATGGCGTTGGTGAACGATTATTTGGCGTTGGAGGGAATTCGTCTGGAAGAGCGATTACGCTTGAACATACAAGTTGACGATAGCGCAACCAATGCGCAGCTTCCTCCTATGATGTTGCAAACATTGGTAGAAAACGGCATTAAGCATGGCATTTCAAAACTTCCGAAAGGAGGCGAGCTTTCCATTCACGCTACATTAAACAATCACATTTTACAAATCAAGATTGCCAATAGCGGTCATTACGACGAAACTGCAGTTCCGGAAAGCGGATTCGGAATTGCGAATACACTGGAGCGGCTGAAATTACTGTACGGAGATCAAGCAAGTTTCAGTATAGAAAACTCCGAACCGAATTTGGTAATTAGTCAACTTTTCATTCCTCAAAATACCGGCTTATGAAAGTAATTATTGTTGATGATGAACGCCTG
Source organism: uncultured Flavobacteriales bacterium (assembly GCA_937974275.1). Taxonomy (GTDB): domain Bacteria; phylum Bacteroidota; class Bacteroidia; order Palsa-965; family Palsa-965. The sequence goes on along the minus strand of CALJIF010000094.1, from coordinate 37,304 downwards.
GCACGACAGGAGCTGAAATCTATGCTCAGTACATTTCCGAATATGGAAATTGTCAGCGAATGCAGCGATGCCGAAAGCGCAATTGAAGTTATCAATCAGATGAAACCGGATGTGGTGTTTCTCGACATTCAGATGCCGGGAAAAACAGGATTTGATGTATTAGAAGAACTCACTGCTGTTCCGCATGTGGTATTTGTTACTGCACACGACGAATTTGCAATAAAAGCATTTGAAGTAAATGCACTGGACTATTTACTAAAACCTGTGCAACCCGCGCGATTGGCGGACGCCATTAAAAAGCTTAACGATAATATTCAGCAAGACTCAGGAACCCGTACGCAAGGCGAACATGTATTGAGTGAAAATGATCAGGTTTTCGTAAAAGACGGAGAGAAATGTTGGTTTGTAAAACTGTCGGATGTGCGCTTATTTGAATCGGAAGGAAACTATGTGCGGATATATTTTAATCAAAACAAACCGCTCATACTTCGTTCACTCAATTATTTGGATGAACGTTTGGATCAAAAGATATTTTTCCGAGCCAGCAGGAAACATTTGATCAATTTACGTTGGGTTGATTCCATTGAACAATGGTTTAACGGAGGACTGATGGTGAAGTTGAAAGGTGGCGAACAAGTGGAGATTTCCAGAAGACAAGCCGTTAAACTTAAGGAGATGATGAGTTTGTAAACCAAGTTAGGTGTAATTACAAAGTCATTCCTACATTATAAAGTAGTATTAGGCACAATTTTTGGTTTATTTGGGTGAACTAATAATCCCTCCCAATGAAAAAAATCTATACGCTACTACTTTTTATTGCCACGTTCTTACAAGTTTCCGCACAAACGAAAACATCCGTAAATAATGGCGATTGGTACGATCCCGCTACTTGGAACCCTACCGGAGTTCCGGATTTGCAAACGCAGCAAATCATCATTAATTCTCACGTCACCTTTGCTCAAAGTATTTTAATCGGCGGCAATTGCGACGAATTCCGCATCGAATCGGGAGCAACGTTAACTGATTTAAACATCGACGACACGCTGATTATCGGTTCACGGATTTTCAGAAACGACGGTTCTGCAACCATCGGATTTTTAAGCGGAGAACCTTCCGATTCTACCATTAATAATGGCTCTCTTAAAATCACCACAGATTATGTACAAAGTGGTACTTGCGTGAATACAAACAGCGGCACAATTTGCGTTACCAATCAGTTAACAACCGGTGATGTTTTTATTAATAACGGGGATGTTGCTGCTTACAATTGGATTAATGGCGCTGCAGTAAGCGGTAATCAAGGACAATTTTGTGTTGCTAATTGGTTTATTAACGGAGATCAGATTAACGGAACGGTTGACGTTTGTGATGCCACTCCGGGCACTCAATTTGATGTTGTGGGAATGGTAGGCAATCAAGTTACGTTTTGCGCGCAAGGTCCGTGCAATGCCTGTGCGACGACTTCCATTAACGAACATGATGCAATAGCGCTAACCATTTATCCTAATCCTGTTACTATAGGTGGGCCGTTATACGTTGTAACAACTATTGAATCAAACGTGAACATTTTTGACGCGCAAGGCAAATTGTGCTTAACGTATGTACAACAACCCGGAACCCAAAGCGTGAATACATCTGCATTTACTGCAGGCATCTATTATTTGTCCGTTCAATCAGGGACAGCAGTAAGCACGCGAAAAATTGTGATTTACTAAATCCGAATGTTTAAATAAAATCAGGCAGCTGTAATTCGACGTATTTACGATACGTGGGTTACAGTTGTCTGTTCTTCCATCGACCAGGTCAGGTCATCCGTTTCGGCATTTTCTACCGGAGCATTGAATTGAATCGGCATAAAATTCAGCAACACGCACAATAACGCGAAAAGCAAAAGCAAGATAAGCGACATAGCGTCCATTATTTTGGTTACGCTAAATTCTATGTTTGGTATTAAGCCAACGTAACCGTAACATCAAACTTTCCTGATGTTTTCAGAAATGATGTGGTCCGGGGAAATTGCTTTTGATAAAGCGCATGAGTTCGGGGAAATAATCCAGAAACTCCCTTGAGAACAAATCATAGTGTTGCTCCAACAGCACATGAGATGTTTCCATTTTCGATTCATACCGGGCGCGTCGTGCCATTCCGCCCATCACCCGTTCTATCCCTTTAACAGTGCGATAACTGCTCAACCAATCCCCGCTTTTCATGTGCTTCAAAATGAATGCAGAACGTTCCGGCATAACAGCGTGATGTCGATTGAGGGTATCGTACGATTGCTCGGCAAAGTCTGTTAATTTTTCGGAGCTATATTGATTCCAATGCACCGCCAAAAAATGATCGTAGAAAATGTCAATAATCACAGGCGCGTAATGTCTGTACTCCGCCCTTAATCGTTGCGTACTTTGAAGCACCACAGGATGATGATCAGTAAAGTGATCGATGGCTCTGTGCATTCTAATTCCTGCAGCAACTTCAGGATCATACTTCGAAAAATCCGCGCCTTTCACCGCATCAGCAATGAAATTGCCCACCAGCCAAGGCTCCGATTTACCGGACAAATAAAAATGCGCCAGATAGTTCACTTCCTAAAGTTACGGTGCTAATTACTTAAAATGATTCAAAATCCGCGACAGCCGCGAAAATCAACGTAAATTTGTCACCTTATATGAAACTCATGTCTTCATTACGAATTTTCTTTCTGGCGTCCTTGTTGCTTTCTATTCCTGTTGTCGGACAGAGCGACAGTTCTAAAGCCAACGGATGGACGCTGCAGGATTGTATTGTTTATGCTCAAACGCACAACATTCAGGTACAGCAGCAACAATTAAACACGGATTTATCGCGTGTCAATCTGAGACAAAGCCAGGGAGCGGTTTTACCTAACCTGAATGCAACAGGAACGCACACGTATCAGTATGGAAGAACCATTGATCGTTTCACCAATACATTCGCTAATGACCGTGTATTGTCACAAAACTTTTTCATCAGCAGTAATGTGACAGTTTTCACCGGTCTACAGAATTACAACAGCATTCTTCAAAACAAATACAGTGTTGAAGCCGGCAAATTTCAGGTAGAACAAACACGTAATGATATTGCCATGAATGTGGCTTCTGCATATCTGAATGTGTTGTATGCAGAAGAACAATTATTGGTTGCGGAAAAGCAAGTTGAACAAACACAACAACAAGTTAATCGCGCGCAAAAATTAGTTGATGCCGGAGCCGCTGCACGCGGAACCTTGCTGGATCTTCAGGCGCAATTAGCACAAGAACAAGTGAACGTGGTGAATGCACGAAACAATGTATTCATCGCGACGTTAACGCTTACGCAATTAATGAATCTCGATTCCACTCAGAATTTTCGAATCGTTCGTCCGGCATTAAATGTTCCATCTGAAAATCTGGTAACGCTTTCGCCTGAACAGATTTATCAAATTGCATTAAGTCAGCAGCCCGGAATTCGTAAAGCGGATCTTGATGCAAAAGCTGCCGATAAAGGTGTCGCTGTTGCTTATGGTGCGTACAGCCCGACAATAGCAGTGCAAGGCTCTTTGGGAACAGGTTATTCCGGATTGGCGAAAGAACTTACCGGTTCATCATTATCCGGTGCTGATACATTTGGAATTACCACAGGCGGTGATTTTGTTTTGATTCCGACATTCAATAACACGTTCGCGGTTGTGCCTTTTGGCGAACAAATGGACAACAACTTCAACCAAACATTCGGTGTGCAGGTTACCGTTCCGATATTCAATCGTTTTCAGGTAAGTACTAATGTTGAGCGTGCAAAAATTCAGCGTGAGAATGCCGACCTCAATGCAGATCTGGCGAGACAACAATTGATGAAAAACATTCAGCAGGCATGGGCTGATGCACAAGCTGCATTTTTGCGGATGAAAGCGAATGAGAAAGCGCTGGAAGCTGCAAGCCTTGCGTTTAAGGATGCTGAACAACGTTTTAATGCAGGAGCCAACAATGTTATTGATTACAATAATTCCAAAACACGTTTAGCAAAAGCAGAATCTGATTTGATTCAGGCGCGTTATGATTACATCTTCCGACTTAAGGTGTTGGATTTTTATCAGGGCAAGCCATTAACTTTTTGATCATACAATTATGAAAAAGGTATTTATTATCGGCGGAATATTTGTCGCAGTTTTAATCACTGTTGTGCTTTGGAAAAAAAGTTCGGGCGACAGCGGTATACGTGTTGCCACCGAGCAAGCCGCGGCGCGAAACGTTACGGAATCTGTTTCAGCAAGCGGTAAAGTACAACCCGAGGTAGAAGTTAAAATCAGCTCCGACGTATCCGGTGAAATTGTTGAGCTCTTCGTTAAAGAAGGCGACACCGTTAAGAAAGGCGACTTGTTGTTGCGGGTTAATCCTGATTTGTACCAAAGTGCGGTTGACCGCATGCAGGCGACGTTGAACAGTTCCAAAGCGAATCTCAGCAACAGCATGGCTCGACTGGAACAATCAAAAGCGCAGTTTACCAATGCGGAAGCTGCGTTCAACCGAAACAAAAAACTACACGATCAGGGCGCTATATCCGATGCAGAATATGATCAAAGCAAAGCAACTTACGAATCAGCAAAAGCAGACGTAGCAGCAGCTGCAGAAAGTGTAAAAAGTGCCGAGTTTAACATCAACAGTACACAGGCCTCATTAAAAGAAGCATCGGACAATTTAGCACGTACTACGATTTTCGCACCTGTATCCGGCACTGTGTCAAAACTGAATAAAAGAAAAGGGGAACGTGTTGTAGGAACGGCACAAATGGAAGGAACCGAAATTCTTCGTTTGGCTAATTTGAACGAAATGCAGGTTCAGGTGGATGTTAATGAGAACGACATCTTGCGTGTGCATTTGGGTGACACCGCATTGGTAGAAGTTGATGCGCACAACAATCGTAAATTCAAAGGAGTAGTAACAGAAGTTGCTAATTCCGCAACCACTACAGGAATTACAACTGATCAGGTAACCAACTTTCAGGTGAAGATTCGAATTTTACGTGAATCGTATTTGGATCTGGTTGACCCTTTGCATCCCGAGCGTTATGTATTTCTTCCGGGCATGTCTGCTACCGTTGAGATTCAGACCAAATCTGTTTATCAAGTTGTAACAGTTCCTATCCAGGCAGTAACTACACGAACAGATTCTGCGGCAAAAGCGAAAGTCGGTACTGTTGCGAAAGATGAACAAGGCAAAGCGGAAAACGATGCATTGATGGAAGTTGTATTTGTTTATCGCGATGGATTTGCGAAACAAATAAAAGTGGTAACCGGCGTGCAGGATAATATGTACATCGAAATCAAAGAAGGATTAAAATCCGGTGATGAAATTATCACTGCACCGTTTAATGCTGTTCGCTCAAAACTTGCGAATGACATGAAAGTGGAGAAAGTGGATAAGAAAGATCTTTCCAAGCTGGATATCTAATGTCTTTTATACTGCACATAGAAACCGGTGCGGGAAACTGTTCGGTGTGCGTAAGCGAGAACGAACGCTTACTGTCGTGTGTGGAATTGAATCAGGAAAATATACATGCAGAAAAGCTGATTCCTTTTTGCGACGAAGCTTTGTTTCAAGCCTCTTTGAAATATAGCGACTTACATGCCGTTTCGGTAAGTTCCGGCCCCGGATCTTACACCGGATTGCGTATCGGAGTTTCTGCCGCCAAAGGATTTTGTTACACTTTGAATATTCCACTCATTGCGGTGCCATCGTTAGAAGCATTGGCACAAGGCATGAGTACGAGCAACGATAACGCAGAACTTCTTATCCCCATGATTGATGCACGACGAATGGAAGTCTATGCAGCCGTTTACAACAATCAGTTGCAATTGCTGCATGATGCCCAACCTGTTGTGGTAACCGAAAATCAATTTCAGGAATTTACTGCCGGCAAAAAAGTTGCATTTGGAGGTGACGGAATGCCGAAGTGTAAATCGCTATTGGCAGATCATAACCACGCTTACTTTTGTGACGATATTTCGCAGTCGGCCAAACATCTGATAACGCCGGCGTATCGTCGTTATGTCAATAAAGAATTCGCAGATGTTGCCTACTTCGAGCCGTTTTATCTTAAAACATTTCAACCCGGGCCAAAACGATCTTCTTAATATGTTTCGCATTTTAATTATCGCACTTACATCGTTATTGGGCGTACAACTTCAAGCACAATCTCCTGTGCAAACGGTACGCGGTAAGGTAACAGACAATCAAACACAATCCGGATTGCCGGGTGTTGTGGTGCTACTGATGGATTCAGGAAAAGTAATTCGCAACACCACCACCGATGACAATGGCAACTACCGACTGGAACAAGTTGCTATCGGACGATACAAAATGATCTTTCGTTTTACCGGTTATCGCGAGGCCGCAACTACCGTAATTCTTACATCGGGTAAAGAAGTGGTGCTTAACATCATGATGGAAGAATCGGTGATGCAAAAAGATGAAGTGGTCATTACTGCAGAGTCGGACAAATCGAAACCCAACAACGAGATGTCCACAGTCAGTGCCCGATCATTCAGCATTGAAGAAACGCAACGTTACGCGGGAAGTTTAGGTGATCCTTCACGAATGGCAGCGAATTACGCGGGAGTCAGTGGCGCGCAGGATTCCAGAAATGATGTGGTCATTCGCGGAAATTCTCCGCTTGGTGTGTTGTGGCGATTGAACGGATTGGATATTCCGAATCCGAATCACTTTGGTTCGTTTGGCAGTACCGGCGGTCCGGTAAGTATTTTAAACAATAACGTCTTAGCGAATTCCGATTTCATGACGGGAGCATTTCCTGCTGAATACGGTAACGCCACTGCCGGTGCATTTGACCTGCGCATGCGCAACGGCAATAACGAACAGTTTGAGTTTTTAGGACAGTTTGGTTTTAACGGATTTGAACTTGGCGCAGAAGGACCGATTAACAAAAAGAAAGGCAGTTCGTTTTTAATTAACTACCGTTACTCGACCTTGACGTTGTTTAAAAAAATGGGGCTCGAATTCGGAATTGGTGATGCTGTTCCGCAATATCAGGACGCTTCGTTTAAGCTCAACTTCCCCACAGAGAAATTCGGAGAGTTTTCAGTTTGGGGCATTGGCGGATTGAGTTATGTAGAACTACTCGACAGTAAAAGAGACACTACTCAATTGGATTTATACACCATTGGAGGTTACGACACTTACTACGGCACGCGCATGGGAGTTGCGGGAATAAGTCATTACTTCCCGTTGAAAACAAAAGGATTGAGTCGTTTAAATATTGGTGTAAGCGGTTTACAGAATTACATACAACAAGATTCCGTTTCCTTCTCCGATCAAACCATGTGGAGAAATTACGGTTCCGATTTTCGTCAGATTAAAGTATCCGGCAATTACATGCTGACACGAAAGTTCAATGCAAAAAACACATTAAAGTCAGGAGTATTGTTCGACCAAATGTTTATTTATTTGAGAGACAGTAGCAATTATAATGTCACGCAATTTCGCAGAATACGCGATGTAAATGATCAAACGTGGTTGTGGCGGGCCTTCTCTATGTGGCAACATAAGTTCACGGATTTACTCACGCTGAATATTGGTGTACACGGACAATTTCTCACTTTGAATAATAGTTACGCTATTGAACCGCGTGCTGGATTTCGCTGGCAGGTGGATGAAAAACAAGCCATCAGTATTGGAGGCGGAATGCATTCGCAAATTCAAACCATCTTCACCTATTTCAATCAAACAATGCTGCCTGATGGTTCTTACGCTTTAACCAATAAAGACCTGAAATTTTCCAAAGCAGCACATGGTGTATTAGCGTACGACCTCAACTTCAGTAAGAACATGCGTTTGAAGGCGGAAGTGTATTATCAGTATCTGTACGACATTCCCGGACTTGCTCAACCTTCCATTTATTCCGGAATTAATGAAGGTGCCGACTTTGGTGCGCCGGGCATTGATAGTTTGGTGAATAATGGAACAGGTGAAAATTATGGTTTTGAATTAACGTTAGAAAAATTCTACAGTAAAGGATTTTATTTCTTAGTGACGACATCCATTTACGAGGCACGCTTCACTCCCAGCGACGGCATTAACCGACCATCAGCATTTAGCGGCAACTATGTTGTGAATGCTTTAGCCGGTAAGGAATTTAAGTTTAACCCGAAACACACGCTATCATTGGATTTCCGACTGAATGCTGCCGGCGGGAAACGTTACATTCCGATTGATTTAGATGCTTCTAATATTTACCAGCAAGCGGTATATGATTTTTCTCGTGCGTATGAGCAACGCCATCCCGGTTACTTCAGAATGGATTTTAAAATCGGATATATTTTAAATGCGAAGAAGATTACGCAGCAGTGGGCGCTGGAGTTCTTGAATTTTACCAATCACAAAAACGTATTTACGCAAGACTACGACAAGACTAATAACAGAATTGTCACCAACTACCAAACAGGTTTCTTATTAATTCCTTCGTACAGAATTACGTTTTAAGGACGCGGACGCGATTTACTTTTGCGTGATGGCGGGAGCTCTCCATACTTCACGATCGTGAGCTTCACGATATCAAAGCCACGGTCAACATGACGTCGATTCAGGTACGCATATGCAATCGGCTCAGCACCTTCGTACAGATAAGTAAACTCATAATACAACACATCTTCTTTGAATCGTTGAAGTGCAGCAATTCTACCGAGCGAATCGTAACTGTAAGTGCCTTTATCCTGAATTACTGTTCCTGCATTGGAATAAAAACTCGTTCCTGCTATACGATTCAATGAATCGTACGACCACGTATTCACCACCCGAATTCCTCCTGCCATGTATTCTTCACGATATTCTAATGGTCGTTTTTTTGCATCGAACTTCATGATGGTTTCCTTATACGACTTGCCTTCGTCGTTTAACGAAAACTGTTTGTACATAGTCTCATTCAATTGCAGATAGCGAAACTCCTCCAGGGAAATAATGGTTTGCACGCCAATTCGAAACGCGCGGTGACTCATTCCTCCATTGGTTTCTTTAGCATGAATTCTGCGTGTCATGAAACCATCCACATTGTATTCATAATACCACGTGCTATAATAATCGCCATCACACATGCGGCGCGAAGCCAAACGTGAAAGCGAATCGTAGTAGTAATACACGAACAGTGTATCGTAGATGTAGGTTGGTTTAATTTCCGTACGCGGCTTCGCAACCATGCGTCCTTTGCGGTACACAGCGGGATGTTCGATTACCGTATTCGTTTGTCCCGAAACCCGATTGCGCCAGTACCATTGCAATCTTCCCAACGTATCAAATTGAAAATGTTCGCGCAAACCTTTATCCACAATTACTTCACCATCCTGCTTATTTTGAATTTTGGTGGTGATGGAAAATATTTTGTACTTCCGAATACTGTCCGCATCAAACTGAACAGTAACGCCAAACGGATCTTGTTCAATAGGCCGAAATAACTGAGCGTTGGTTTGTTTCGAAAAACACAATACCACAACACACCAAAGCATCGGTAACAACTTCGGTGAATATGTGTTCGTGTTCTTCATATTATTGATCGATTAACGATACCGCTTCTGCAACGGTTTTCACCGGCCGCTGACACGAAAAATCTTTACATACGTAGATTAACGTTTTGCCGGTTTGATAACGATGCTGCAACAGCGGCACCTCACTCGCATTTGCGCTACCTGCAAATATTTGATTTGGACGGTAATACTGCCGGAACTCCGCCATGATCTTATCAACATGGTTACCAACAATGGCCACTTCATATGCCGGGTATGTCAAGCGCAGCAACAGTTTCAGCCAATTCGAATAACCTTCTCCGTAACCGGTCATTTCTTTAATAAATACGGCCGTCATGCGTCGTGCACGTTCAATCCATGAACTTTCTCCGAAGATTAAGCCCAATGTCAACAGATTATGTGCCATGATGGAATTCGAAGCCGGTATCACATTATCCGATACTTCGTACTTCCTCGCCACCAACGCCGGATCGAGATCTGAAGTAAAAAACAACAAGTCGGATTTGTCATCACCGAAATGCGTGAGTACATAATGGGTATAATCGCGTGCACGAAGCAGCCAATCGGTATCTGCGGTAATAGTGTGTAGTGCGATATACGCATCAATCACCGCGGCATAATCTTCCAGAAAACCATTCACCGTTGCTTTTCCATTTTTCCAGGTATGAAATAACCCGCCGTCATCACGTCGCACATTGCCTTCTATAAACCGTGCACATTTCAATGCGGCCAATTTATATTCATCATCGCCCAATGCCAGCCACGCATCAGCATAACCGCGAATCATCAAAGCATTCCATGACGTTAAAATTTTATCATCCAGTCCCGGCCACACGCGTCGTGATCGCACATCGTACAAATGCTGCATCACTTTCTCCACCTTGCTTTCCAACTCAGATAACGTGAAACCATATCGCGGAGCCACTGCATTCAACGATTCCCGTTTTAATAAAATATACACCTCATCTTCCCAATAACCGATGCTGTTCACATTATACAAATCGGCGAACCATTTGAAATCATCGCCCAGCTCCGATTCTAATTCCTCTTTCTTCCAGGTGTAAAACTTTCCTTCAACTCCTTCCGAGTCGGCATCCTGCGCTGAATAAAACGCACCTTCCGGAGTTGTCATTTCACGCGCAATGTATTTTAAAGTATGACGCACTATTCGTGCATACTCGGCATTGTTCGTTAACCGATAAGCGTCGGCGTACACACTCACCAGTTGCGCATTGTCGTACAACATCTTTTCAAAATGCGGCACCTTCCACATCATATCGGTGGAATAACGTGCAAATCCTCCGCCTACCTGATCGTAAATTCCGCCGTCAGCCATTTTCTGCAACGTTAATTCCGTTTGACGCAATGCTGCTTCATTCTTGGTTAAACTATACAGATGCAACAAGAACGCGTAATTGTTCGGCAATGGAAATTTCGGAGCACGATTAGGTCCGCCTTCCGACTGATCAATACGCGTATTCCAATGTTCCCAGGAAAGCAGCGGAATATTGATATCCAATTTTGCATCACCGTCCTGCTTGATGTATCGCTCTACATTATTCACGCCCTGCGTTAAATCAGTAGCGTATTGCATACACTTTTCCGGATCGTTCTTCCACAATTCCGCCAAATTGATGAGAATTTCAATCCACCGTTGTTTCGGAAAATAAGTACCACCATACAATGGACGACCATCAGGCAAGGTGAAACAATTAAGTGGCCAGCCTCCATGACCTGTCATCAGCTGCACGGCAGTCATGTACACCTGGTCAATATCCGGACGTTCTTCACGATCAACTTTAATGCAGATAAAATGATCATTCATGATGCGAGCTACCTTTTCATCTTCGAACGACTCGTGTTCCATGACGTGGCACCAGTGGCATGCGGAATATCCGACACTTACCAGTATCAACTTTTGTTCTGCTCGGGCCTTTTGCAACGTCGCTTCGCCCCACGGCAACCATTGTACAGGATTGTAGGCATGTTGCAATAGGTACGGGCTTGACTCGTGTATGAGTGCGTTAGGCTGTTGCTGAGACATTTAAAAATAATTTTAATATTGCTGCATCAAAGATACCCAGATGCAAGTTGATTTTATTATCGTAATTGTTTTGATGATATTGGTTGGAACCCCAATCTGGCATCAGAACTATAAACTCCGACAGCATCCGCTTTATGGTTATCCCGGTTTCTGGTTTAAGATAAATGCCCGACTTAATTCAACTCGTGTTAAGTTATTTCTCGAACAAACACGAACAGAAATTAAGTCACACCCATTTTACAAATCACTCCCTGAAGAATTAAAACAGTACTTCATGGAACGCGTGCTGAACATGCACTATGACGTTGAAATAAACACGGTTAGAGTTGATTTGACCACTGCGGAGCGAACGCGTCTGGTTTGCGATGCCGTGCACCTGACCTTTGGACATCCGGAATACCGTTACCCTTCAATAAATGAAGTACTTGTAATGAATACGGGCCGGGAAAAGAGCGCGGCTTTTCTAAGAAAAGAAGGTCTTGTGTTTGCATATCGTTCGCTTGTTGAAGGATGGAATGACGAAACTGACGGAAATTCGACGTCCTATTATGGATGGGCTCTTGCACTATATAAAGGCATTACCAAATACGATAAAGACGATCCATTATTAACAAGCTTACTGCGGAACTGGCAACGTGATATATCGAAGCTTGCCCCTAATAATATAAATGCCAAGGTACGACTGTTTCGACTCACCGGATCCGAAAGCGCTCAAACCATTTTCTGTTTGTCGTGCGAAGCTTTCTGCGAATCACCACAATTACTTCGCGATTTACATCCTGAGATATACAACTTGCTTTGTCACTTCTTACGTTTCGATCCGTTGACTCTTGATTCATTTGCACCACAACGTGATCAACATGTTGCATTCAGAGAACAGCGAAAAAAGGCAATTCCTCAAGTTTTTATTGGCGGAGTTGGAATATGCGCCCTTATCATTTTATATGTTCAGACGAGATACGTAGAAGTTACCATGTGGGTTGTTGTGGTAACGGTTGGGCTACTGTTCCTGTTGCAATTGGGTTGGCATCGATACTTTAAGAAGCAGAAACTATTAGCGCTAACAACGATGATCTATCGTCTGGGTATAAGTGTACTTATTGCAAATATCTTTTTCGCTGTTAATAACAATTATTTAGTTGAAGGAACAAGGCAACTAGAAGAATACAAACTTGTCAACTACACCTATGAAGCCGTTTATACATACTCCAGAAGGTCGAATCTAAAACAAGTGGTAAAATATGATTTGGACCTGGAACTTAATACCGAGCGTTTCAATAACTACCCGCAATTACTATATTTAGAAACCAGGGAATTGCCGGATATACATCGAGAAAATACGGTCATCTACGAATTTCAACGCGGGTTGCTTGGTCTCCGAGTACGAACAGGAATAGCTATTTCGTATTAACTAAACTTCCTCCGGGTTTATTCTGCTCTGCTTTAACCTGAGGCTGATTCATGCTTACCTCGAATGTTCTTTTCACGCCAAGTGCTCCGGCAGTAACTTTTCCGGCAACCGCAACGTCTGCTTTTTTGGTAGAGAGCGCCTGCAGTAATTTCGGAATATTTAAAATCACATTCATAATCTGACCACTCACAGAAACTTTGTATGGCAATTTTGACTTTCGTTTAATCTTCAGTTTTTCATCAATATGCACTTTACCCATCGGGATATCGGCAACTTTAACATCCATGTCCATCTCATGAATTTTAACAGAGAAATTATTCGGATTGTCAATCACCAAAAACATATCGAACGTTGCTAAACCACGAACCGGGTCAATTTTATTAAACTTCACCTCGGTAATTGAAACCGGAACAATCGGCTTGATATTACAAGAACCGAATAAGATCAGAACCAACGCACTTAAAACAGCTAATCGCATCATGAGCATAAAATGAAAAGAGACCGGTAGATTCTTACAACAATCGCACCAGTCTCCTATGTTGGTATTAAAATTAACTTATTTCTTCAATTCCGCATAATGCTTGTAAAACAACGGAATTGTCTCGATGCCTTTCAGATAATTAAAAATACCGTAGTGTTCGTTCGGTGAATGCAACGCATCAGTATCCAATCCAAAGCCGAACAACACAGAATCCAATCCGAGTTCTGATTTAAATAGTGCAACAATCGGAATGGATCCTCCGCCACGCGTTGGCACAGGCTTCTTGCCGTAAGTGGTTTCCATGGCTTTGCTCGCCGCCTGAAACGCAGCGCTGGTTGTAGAAACTACCACCGGATTTCCGCCGTGATGATGCGACACTTTTACTTTAACAGATGGTGGAGCGATTTTTTGAAAATGCTTCTCAAACTTCGCAGAAATTTCTTCAGACGTTTGGTTCGGCACCAGACGCATGGAAATTTTCGCATATGCTTTTGATGGCAATACTGTTTTAGCTCCTTCGCCTGTGTATCCGCCCCAGATTCCATTCACATCTAATGTTGGTCGAATACCGGTGCGCTCGTTAGTAGTGTAACCTTTCTCGCCCCAAACTTCATTGATATCGAGATCTTTCTTGTAAGCATCCATGTTAAATGGCGCCTTGTTCAAATCAGCGCGCTCTTCAGCCGAAAGCTCCGCTACGTTGTCGTAAAAACCGTCCACCGTGATGTGGTTATTTTCATCATGACAAGACGCAATCATCTTGCATAAAATATTCACCGGATTTGCAACTGCACCACCGTATACACCGGAATGTAAATCGCGGTTCGGCCCCGTAACTTCCACTTCCATATACGCCAAGCCACGCAATCCTACATCAATAGAAGGGGTGTCATTAGCAATAATGGAGGTATCTGAAATTAAAATCACATCAGCTTTTAATTGCTCTTTGTTATTGCGTAAAAATGCGCCCAAATTAGCAGAACCAACTTCTTCTTCACCTTCAATCATGAACTTCACATTGCACGTCAATGTATCGGTTTTCAGCATCGTTTCCAATGCTTTTACGTGCATGTAAAATTGTCCTTTATCATCACAGGAACCGCGAGCAAAAATGGCTCCGTCAGGATGAATTTCGGTTTTACGAACGGTAGGTTCAAATGGAGGCGAAGTCCACAAATCCAATGGATCAGGGGGTTGCACATCATAATGTCCGTACACCAAAACAGTTGGTAACGAAGGATCAATCATCTTCTCACCATACACAACAGGATAACCATCTGTTTCAATTAAACGGCAATTGTCCGCGCCGGACTGAATCATTAATTCCTTAACTGTTTCCGCAGTTTTCAGAACATCGTTTTTGTATTTCGGATCTGCGCTAACAGAAGGAATTCGTAATAAAGTGAACAGTTCGTTTAAGAAACGATCCTTGTTCTCATTAATAAATTGTTGATGAGCATTCATAGCTGATAATTTTAGGAATGTAAAGGTGCAGAATTTTAACGGGGAATGGAAACCTCAATCCAACCGTTGAACACCTCATTTTAATCAATAGATTGTTGGTTATCGTCGATGATAACAGTATATTTGTCGTTAGGGCTAACACATTGATATTAAATTTACTGTAATGAGAAAAGGGTTATTCATAGTAATGCTGACGTTTTTCGGCGTTCGTACTGCAGACGCGCAAATTACCACAAACACAACATTAACGCCACAACAGCTGGTGACCAACGTTTTGTTGGGTCCCGGAGTTCAGGCTTCTAACATCACATACACCGGCGCGCCGCAAGCGATTGGGCAGTTTTTTGGCGGGCTGACCGGTACTACGCCCTTGGGAATTGACAGTGGTGTTGTGATGACTACAGGAACTGTATTGAACAACGGTAATGGTCCGCATGGTCCTAATAATTCTACAGGTTCCGGCATGGATAACAACCAACCCGGCGACACTTACTTGAATGGCGTTGCTAACGCGAATACATTTAATGCAGCGATACTTGAGTTCGATTTCGTTCCTCAAGCGGATACCATCAAATTCAATTACGTGTTTGGCACTGAAGAATACATGGAATATGTAAGCGGAGGATTCGCGGACGTATTCGCATTCGTGTTAAGTGGTGTTACCGTTGCCCTTGCCCCAACGAATATTGCGTTGATTCCTCAGACAACCACCGCAGTTACAGCTCTAAACGTAAACGCAAATGTAAACGCACAGTATTACGTGGATAATGAAAACCCTCCGGGAACTTGTGTTCAATACGATGGTTTCACTACCGTGCTACAAGCAATTTATCCGGTACAATGCGGAGAAACCTATCACATTAAGTTAGCAATTGCAGATGCGTTAGATGGAATTGTGGATGCAGGGGTATTCCTTGAGGCCGGTTCATTTACCACAGGAACTGTAAATGTTTCTACTGAAATTTCTTACGGAAGCAATAACGACTCTACGTTGTATGAAGGTTGCGGTCAGGCCTGTTTGATCTTCTCCAGAACCGGAAGTACTGCATTGGCAGATACCGTGCAACTAACAGTAGGCGGCACAACTACCAACGGTGTTGACTTTGTACCGGCATTGCCTTCTCAGTTGATTTTCCAGCCGGGTGAAGATTCTATTGTTATTTGTTTGGATGCTGTGCAAGATTTTAACGTGGAAGGATTAGAAATTTTAACCTTGAGTACATCCGTTACCGGACCCTGCGTGCAAAGTGTAAATAGCGCAGAAATTTACTTCAGCGATTTCCTTCCGATAACCGTTGACCTTGGTCCTGACACTTCATTATGTAATGCCACACCAATTACATTGAGCCCGGCAGTAAGCGGAGGTGTGGAACCCTATTCGTATGCGTGGAGTACGGGCGATTCGACCGCAACGATAAACGTGCAGCCAAGTGTTACTACCACCTACACCGTTACAGTAACAGATCCGTGCGGTTCTGCTCCTGCAGTGGACAGTATCACGATTTTCTTACCAAGTACGCAAGCATTAACTGCTATTGCTACTCCTGATTTTGAAGTATGTCGTGGCGAACCGGTTACGCTTTTAGTAACAGCAACCGGCGGTTCATTGCCATACACGTATCAGTGGGCTACAATTGCCGGACCTGACACCGTGCCTGATAACAACGGAACAGTAAATGTCTTTACTCCAAATGCAAGTGGTACGTTCTTTGTTGGTATTGTGGACGGATGCGGTAATTTGTCGGGTGACACCGTTGCATTTGTAGTAAACGAATGCTCTGTTGTTCCACCAAACGTGTTTACACCAAATGGTGACGGCACGAACGATTTTCTGGTGTTTTATGGATTGGAGTTTTTCCCGGGCAGTGCGCTAATGGTGTACAATCGTTGGGGAAATAAAATCTACGAAAGTCCGGATTATCGAAACAATTGGGGTGGTGACGGTGTTTCAGATGGAACGTATTATTACATCCTAAATTTATCGGATGGACAAACCCTCACCGGGTTCGTCATGATTATCCGAAGCAAGTAAACTCACGGCTTTCCCCCGCCGTATTATTTCGAAACGAATATGCCTACGCGGGCGTTGCTTTTTGGACTCCTAATTTTGCTGTCTTTTCAGACGGTCAAGGCGACGCATATAGTTGGTGGTGAGATTTACTACGATTGTCTGGGCAACAACAACTATCGCATTACTTTAAAGTTGTACCGCGATTGTTTGAATGGACAAGCAGCATACGACAATCCCGCTGTTATCGGCATTTTTGATATCAACGGAAACTTCATCGATTCGGTAGCGATTCCATTCCCCGGATCAACTTTGGTTCCGCCTACCATCAACAATCCGTGCTACACGCCACCGGGTAACGTTTGTGTGGAAGAAGCCATCTATCAAACAATCGTCAACTTGCCGCCTATTGCAGGAGGTCACGTTATTTCATATCAACGTTGTTGCAGAAATAACACCATTTTAAATTTGATTAATCCGGGACAAGTTGGTTCAACCTACACCATTACTATTCCTCCTGCGAACCTCGCTATTTGCAACAGTTCCGCACGTTACAACAACTTTCCTCCGATTTTCATTTGTCAGGGTGCGCCGCTGGTGTTTGACCATTCCGCAACTGATCCGGATGGTGATTCGCTAGCTTATGAATTATGTGATCCTTACGATGGAGCGTCATCTACTTTCCCGATGCCACAACCACCGGCAGGACCACCGTATGCTTTTGTACCATTCGCTCCACCGTATTCCGGAACTTACCCGATGAGCTCCAATCCTGCAATGGCTATTGATCCGCAAACCGGTTTGTTAACGGGCACTCCTAACATTCAAGGTCAATGGGTTGTAGGTGTTTGTGTGAAAGAATACCGCAACGGAAATTTGATTTCCGTTAACAAACGCGACTTTCAATTCAACGTGTTGCCTTGTCCGTTACTTACCGTGAGTTCGGTACCTTCTCAAACAGTTTTTTGTGCAGGTTATGTGGTGCAGTTCCAAAACACCAGCTTCAATGCTACCTCCTATTTATGGAACTTCGATGATCCAACAACACTAGGCGACACCAGCAACTTAGCAACGCCAACGTACACGTATCCCGATACCGGTGTTTACGATGTTACACTGATTTGCAATCCGTATTCACCATGTGCCGATACTTCTGTTACAACGTTCTACATCTATCCGCCGGTGCAACCCACATTTGTAACACCACCGGGACAATGTTTTGACGGGCACACCTTCAACTTCACTGCGGGCGGACAGTTCATGGGGAATGGAACATTAACGTGGACGTTTGGTCCCAACGCCAATCCTCCGTCATCCAGTATCGGAGATCCGCAAAACGTGACGTGGTCATCGCCGGGAAATTATATCGTAACGCTGCAAGTGGATGAAAACGGATGCACAGGAACATTTAGTGATACCGTCATCGTTTATCCAATGCCAACAGCTGACTTCGCCGCAACGCCCTTAGTTGGCTGCAATCCTTTCACCGTGCAGTTTTCAGACAGTTCAGTTGCCGGAACACCGATGCAATATTTATGGTCGTTTGGTGATGGAAATTTTTCCACCGACAACAATCCTGTTCATACGTATACCAATGTGGGCGTGTACGATGTGATGCTGATTATTCAAACCACCAACGGATGTGTATCGATTGACACATTCTATGTGCCGAACATGATTACGGTGAATCCTTCTCCATTAGCGAACTTCGCCGTATCAGAAACAACCGTGTCCATTTTTGATCCGCTCATCAGTGTAACCGATTTCAGCATTGACGGTGATTCCTGTTTATTGGATTTCGGTGACGGATATACCATCAACGGTTGCGAAGGTGCTCACGTATATTGGCAATACGGTAATTACGTGATTACACAATACGTTTGGAATGAATACGGTTGTCCGGATACGTTTCAAATTCCGATTGAAGTTTTACCCGAACATCGTTTTTACGTGCCTAACACGTTCACGCCAAACGGTGATGGTCTGAATGATTTCTTCATGCCTGCAATTATGGGCGTAGAGAATTTCCGTTTCACCATTTACAATCGTTGGGGCGAAATGATTTTCGAATCACGCGATATTTACAAAGGCTGGGATGGTCGTTATAAAGACAACAAATGCCAGCAAGATGTATACGTGTGGAAGATTGAATTCCTCGACATTGCCAGCGGAGAAGAACGCTACTACATCGGACACGTCAATCTTATTCGATAGCCGCTTCTGCTGCTATAGCCTGCTGAATGGTTTCGTACTTATAACGATAGCCAGCACTGCGAATGCGATGAATATCCACACGACATCCTTCCAGCACAATTCCGGACATTTCTCCTAACATCATTTTTAATACAAACGCGGGCACTTTAGGTAACCAAAGTGGTCTACGATATTGCTGCGCTACTGCAACAGTAAAATCGTGTTGTGTAATTTGATTCGGTGCAGCAGCGTTGTAAATACCGCGAAGCTGATCATTGTCCAATGCCAATTTCATCATACCCACCACATCATCAATATGTATCCACGGTATCCACTGATCTCCTGATCCCAACGCGCTTCCCATTCCGATACGAACCGGAGCAGCTAATTTCGGAAATGCGCCACCGTCTTTACTGATCACAACGCCAATACGAAACACCACACGTCGTGTTATACCATCCAACTCCTGTGTTGCTGCTTCCCAACGCTGACAGGTTTCTCCGAAAAAATCTTTAGCGGGCGGTTCGTCTTCTTTGTGCATGCGATCGTCCGTAACTAAGCCGTACCAGCCTGTTGCAGATGCTGAAACAAAAACCGACAAGGGTCGTGAACGCTTTTTAATTGCGCTCACCAACAGTTGTCCCGATTGCTCTCTGCTATCAATAATTACGCGTTTGTAACGTGCAGTCCATTTTTCGGCAGCAACATTTGCTCCTGCTAAATGAATGATAGCATCTGCAGCATTCACAGCATCCTGATCAATGATTCCTTTCGCAGGATTCCACACGGCAGTTTTCACTTTTTTGTTACGACCCGATCGTCCCAACCAAACAACTTCATGTCCTGCAGCCTGCAATTGTTGCGTTAAGCGTTGTCCCAACAATCCGGAACCTCCTGTGATAAGTATATTCATAAAATAGCGCGTAAATTGGTGAACAAATTAATACAACAAACTATGGAAGATTCGGTTTACACCCATCATATTTTCATTTGCACCAATCAACGCGCACCCGGTGCAGCCCGCAAAAGCTGCGGCGAAGCGCATGGACTGGAATTGGTAGATGAATTTCGAAAACAACTGAAAGAAAAAAATCTGCCCGTTCCTATTCGTGTACAAAAGGCCGGTTGTCTGGACATATGTGACTTCGGACCAACGTTGGTGATTTATCCCGAAGGCGTTTTCTATGTAGGTGTTGAACGTGCTGATGTTGCTGAAATTATTGAAGAACATTTGGTGCATAAGCGTCCGGTTGAACGGTTACGTTACAGACGTCAAAAATGATGCCGCATCCAACCACATTCGAGTCTTCTGATCTTGTGCTTCAGCTGTTGCCACAAGCGTTAAAAATTTTGTGCAACGATTTCCGAACTTCAGGATTAGAGTGGGATTCGGACCTGGAGCGCATCGTGACACTTGAAGATACGCGAGATCGTTTGGCGACGTGGTTGAGTAAACACGCGAAAACAGGCAGCGAACAATTTTACAGACTTTTATACCGTGTTGATCTGCCCGAAAATCGGGTTCATCGGACACTGCAGGAACAAACCGATAGAAACGGTGATGAATTGATCAGTGAAATGCTGATCATCAGGGCTTTACAAAAGGCATATTTCCGTGCCAACTTCGGCTCCAAAACGGATTTAGAATAGCAGGAAACCCTTAACTTTGACGACTTATTTGAAGCCACGTTTGCATGGACAAATTTTCTTACCTGGGTAATGCGGATGTTGCTGCCATCGAGCAGCTTTTCCAGCAATTTTTGAGCGATAAAAATTCTGTGGATGAAAGCTGGCGACAGTTTTTTGAAGGATTCGAATTCGCGCGTAAAAATTTCGAAGATTCCGGAGAAATCCCTTCTCAAGTAAAGAAGGAATTTAACGTGTTGAACTTGATCAACGGATACCGATCCCGCGGACATTTTTTCACACAAACGAATCCTGTTCGCGAACGCCGCAAATACAGCCCGACATTAGATATTGAGAACTTCGGGTTAGCTGCAGCAGATCTTGAAACCGTATTTCAGGCAGGATCGCAAATTGGTATCGGACCTGCAAAACTGAAAGACATCATTGCATTCTTGCAGCAAACGTATTGCCGCTCTATTGGTGCAGAATACATGTACATCCGCAACCCTGAAATGTTGAAGTGGTTGCAGGAACGCATGGAGAAAAGCAAGAACACGCCGGCATTTACTTTGGACGAAAAGAAAACCATTCTGAACAAATTAAATCAGGCAGTAGTATTCGAAAACTTCCTGCACACCAAATTCGTGGGACAGAAACGTTTCTCCTTAGAAGGATTGGAAACATTGATTCCTGCTTTGGATGTGTTAATGGAACATGGAGCGGATTTGGGCATTCGTGATTACGTGATGGGCATGGCGCATCGCGGCCGCCTGAACGTGCTGGCGAATATTTTGAATAAAACATACGAAGATATTTTCACCGAGTTTGAAGGGGCGATGACCGCTGATGCAGCGTACGATGGTGACGTGAAATATCACATGGGATACAGCAGCGATCAGCTTTCCAATCACGGTCATCCGGTGCATATCAGCTTAACTCCGAACCCATCGCATTTGGAAGCGGTAAATCCTGTAGTAGAAGGCATTGCGCGCAGTAAAGCAGACAACATTCACAAAGGCGATTTATCTAAAGTTTGTCCGATACTGATTCACGGTGATGCGGCCATTGCAGGTCAGGGCATTGTGTATGAAGTATTGCAGATGATGACGTTGGATGCCTACAAAACCGGCGGAACAGTTCACATCGTAACCAACAACCAAGTTGGATTTACAACGAACTATCTGGACGCGCGTTCTTCTACATACTGCACAGACATTGCGAAAGTGGTATTAAGTCCGGTATTCCATGTGAATGCGGATGATGTGGAAGCAGTTGCATTTGTGTGCAAACTGGCAATCGAATTCCGTCAGACTTTTGGTCGCGATGTATTTATTGATTTGTTAGGATATCGCAAATACGGACATAACGAAGGTGATGAACCTCGCTTCACACAACCGTTGTTGTATAAGGTAATCGCGAAACATCCGAACCCGCGTGAATTGTACGTGAACAAGCTTACTGCTCAAGGAGAAATTGAAGCAGAGTTGGCGAAACAAATGGAGCGTGAGTTTAAGGATATGCTGCAAGAGAAATTGAATCTTGCCAAGCAAACCGAACGCGCAAAAGTCACATCCTTCCTTGCAGGTTCATGGCAAGGTTTGCGTATGGCTACTGCAGCGGATTTCGAGAAGTCGCCGGACACCGGAATCGATAAGAAAAAATTTATTGAACTGGCGAAAACGATTGCGCAATTACCAACTGACAAAAAGTTCTTCAACAAGATTGAGAACATCTTTAAAGATCGTCAGGCGATGATTGAAAAAGATCAGTACGATTGGGCAATGGGCGAATTGATGGCGTACGCGTCATTGATGGCAGAAGGACACAATGTTCGTTTCAGCGGACAAGATGTAGAACGCGGAACATTCTCGCACCGTCATGCTGTTGTGAAGGTGGAAGATTCGGAAGAAGAATACACACCGCTTAACAACATCGGTGGAAATAAAGGCAAAATTGATATTTACAATTCGCATTTATCGGAATACGGTGTTCTCGGTTTCGAATACGGCTATGCGATGGCTACTCCGAATGCATTAACCATCTGGGAAGCGCAGTTCGGTGACTTCTTCAACGGAGCACAAATTATCATCGATCAATTCCTGAGCAGCGCCGAATACAAATGGCGTCGTATGAATGGTTTGGTGATGTTGTTGCCGCACGGTTATGAAGGTCAAGGTCCGGAGCACTCTTCTGCTCGTATGGAACGATTCCTGCAAATGTGTGCCGACAACAACTTGCAGATCATCAACGCAACAACACCGGCACAACAGTTTCACGCATTGCGTCGTCAGTTGAAACGCGATTTCCGTAAGCCGTTGATTTGCTTCACACCGAAGAAATTATTGCGCTATCCTTCTTGTGTAAGTTCGGTGAAAGACTTTACGTCAGGCGGATTCCGTGAAGTGTTGGACGACACAACAGTGAAAGCAGCATCTGTAAAACGTATCGTGTTCTGCACAGGAAAAATTTATTACGATCTGATCGAACAGCGCGAAAAAACCGGACAGTCCGATACTGCAGTAGTGCGTATTGAACAACTATATCCGTTCCCACAACAACAATTGAACGAGTTGTTGAAGAAGTATTCCGGCGCGAAACAATTTATCTGGGCACAGGAAGAACCGGAAAATATGGGAGCATGGTCTTTTGTTGTTCGCCGCTTTAAAGGAATTCAACTCGATTATGTTGGCCGTGATGAAGCCGCAAGTCCTGCTACCGGATTCTCTAAAGTTCACGCGAAACAACAGCAGGCGATTTTGGATAAGATCTTTATTCCTGTTGCAACATCAACACCTGAAAAAGTTAAGTAACAGCCACCACTATAATACATCAACTTATGGCCATTATCGAATTAAAAGTTCCAAGTCCGGGTGAGTCAATCACCGAAGTAACCATCAGCCGTTGGTTAAAAGCAAACGGAGATGTTGTTGAGAAAGACGAAGAACTTTGCGAAGTAGAATCGGACAAGGCAACGCTGACCATTAACGCAGAAGAAGCCGGTGCAATTACTCTCAAAGTTGCGGAAGGCACTACCGTTAAAGTTGGTGATGTCGTTTGCACGATTGACACTTCTGTTCAACCTACAGCAAAACCTAAAACGGATGTAAAAGCTGAAGCGAAAGCTGAGCCTGTTAAAGCTGCTGCAAAAGAAGAAGTGAAAGCTACTTCAGGCAGCGGATATGCTTCCGGTCATCCGTCTCCTGCTGCGAAGAAGTTGATGGACGACAACAAGGTTCCGGCTAACAAAGTGAATGGCAGTGGTCCGGGCGGGCGCATTACAAAAGGTGATGTATTGACGGTGTTGGCTAACGGATTTGATTCCAATACCATGAGCAGTTGGGGTGGCACACGTGATCATCGTCGTGAGAAGATGTCTGCGTTGCGTAAGAAATTATCGCAGCGTTTGGTGTCGGTGAAGCAGGAAACCGCGATGCTCACTACGTTTAACGAAGTGGACATGAGCGCAATTATGGCGATGCGCGCAAAATATAAAGACGCATTTAAAGAGAAATACGGCGTTAATATCGGCTTCATGTCGTTTTTCACAAAAGCAGTTACAGAAGCATTGCATTTGTTCCCTGCGGTGAATGCGCAGATTGACGGAGAAGAAATTGTGTACCACGATTATTGCGACGTAGGTATTGCGGTGAGCGCACCGAAAGGTTTGGTAGTTCCTGTAATTCGTAACGCGGAGACGATGAGTCTTGCGGAAATTGAAGCAGATATCAAGCGTTTAGCGACTCGTGCACGCGATAATAAGATTACGGTAGAAGACATGACCGGCGGAACGTTCACCATTACTAACGGTGGTGTTTTCGGTTCGTTAATGAGTACACCGATTATCAATCCTCCGCAAAGTGCAATTTTAGGAATGCACAATGTGGTTGATCGTCCTGTTGCGGTAAACGGAAAAGTTGAGATTCGTCCGATGATGTACATCGCATTGAGTTACGATCACCGTATCATCGACGGTCGTGAATCGGTGAGCTTCTTAGTGAAAGTAAAAGAGATGGTTGAAAATCCTGTGAAACTGCTGTTCGGAGGTAAGAGTCCGGAAGAAGTGGTGATGGGATTGTAAGCGCGATTATGATTTAAGTAAAAGGTCACTCATTCGGGTGACCTTTTATTTTTGCTAAAAATGGGCATCAGGGATGACAATTTATTGGGGATACCACACTACTCTGTTTTTCAGGCATTTACGTATCTGAATACAACAATTACCCTAATTTTATGACAAATTCAATGATTTTTTACCCTAATTCCATGACAAACTCAGAATAAATTACCCTAATTCTGTGACAAAAATGAATAAAAATTACCCTAATTCTGTGACATTGACGTGCAGAATTGAAAAGCGGTAATAATGGTGCATCCACCACAATCCTCCGAAAAAATCTAAGAAGAAAACTCGATAAGTAAGGGCTTATCCCTTCATCAAATCCCTGATCACCACACTTGCACACGTACAACCGAATATCGCAGGCATGTACGACATGGTGCCGATAATTGATTTTTTCGGAAATGCTTTTTCGGTGACCACAATACGATCTTGCTCGATAGCTTCATCACTGAACACCACCGTGATTCCTTGTTTTATTCCGAAACGATTTAATCGCTTACGTACATATTTTGCGAGATTGCAATAGTAGGTTTCCGAAATATCGCACACCGTTACTTTCGTCGGATCTACCTTGCCTCCTGCTCCCATGGAACTCACCACAGGAATTTTTCTTTTCCAGCATGCAGCAATCAGAAATACTTTAGGTGATAACGTATCGATACAATCCACTACATAATCGAATTTCCCTTCATCCAAAATTTGTTCAGTGAATTCATCTTTCACAAAAGCATTAATCACTTTCAAATCAATTTCCGGATTGATATCACGAATACGTTCCGCCATAACTTCGGCTTTCCCTTTGTGGTGTGTTGATGACAACGCAGGAATCTGACGGTTACGATTACTCGGATCGACAACATCTCCATCAACAATCGTCATGCGTCCAACACCTGCACGGGCAATCATCTCTGCGCAAATGCCTCCTACTCCACCTAATCCAACAACGAGTACATTTGCATTCATCAAACGTTTCACCGGTTCATCACCCAGCAGCAGTTGCGTTCTGCTCATCCAATAGGGAATTTCTTGTTCGCTCATGATTTCATTTTTGGATATACGTTGAAAAAGTTTTTTGTGATCTGTTCATTGAGTTGCGCGATTCCACCTTGCTCCGGCAATTCTGTATTCAGCTTTATTAAAACATCCTTAACGGAAATTTTTCCGGTATCGGATTCTGTCAACAAACGATTTGTAGGAATAAAGCGTGCGCTGCGGTTGATGTTTTTCACATACGATCGACCCATGGAAAAATACACATCGTAGTCGAGTAACTTTTTAGTTTCTTCTTCCGTGCCGCGATAATCGTGCAACACCAAGGTATTCGGACGACTTTTAATAAACGGAATCAAATCGTGGATGGCCCGAACCAGGTGCACAATTACGGGCAACTTCAATTGCTGCGCTAATGCAAGATGTGCTTCAAACACGTGCCATTGCACCGCTTTATCGGGTCCGTGAAAGTAGTCGAGTCCGCATTCGCCAATGGCTACAACACGCGGATGTTGCACCACGTCCAACAAACGACTATACGCTCCGGCCCAGTTGTTATCGATGTACCACGGATGCAAACCCGCACTCACAAAATAGTTAATGCGATCCAGCGTTTCGGTCCGCGGCAAAAATGCATTACGAACGAAACCGCTGCAACCATCGGTGTACTTGCGATGCGTATGTGCGTCGGTAATTAACATTTTATTTCCCTCTGAAAAATATTAGAAATAAAACGCCTGCCAGTGCTGTACATCCCGACGCCACCGCAATAGGAAGATTGTAATCGATCGTTACAATATATCCCGCAACGACAGGAGGAATACACTGTGCAAAAGACGCCACACTTTGATTGATACCCATGACTTCACCCTGCTCTTCCGGCGACGCCTGTGCAGAAACAATGTTCAACGCATTGGGCGATAATAAACCTTGAAAGATGGCGATGAACGGCATCACAAGAAACAATTGCCAGCGTTGTTCGGGAATTAATAACAAAACGAAGATCACGGCAAGACCGATTAACGTGATGCGCATCATTTGAACTGAAGTCAATCGTGAAGAAAATACACGCGTTAAGAAACCTTGCGTGAATGCGATCCACAATCCGATATAGGCAAACACATCGCCCACTTCAGCAGCAGTGAATGCAAACTTCTCGTTCAGGAATATTTGAAAAAACTGTGTGAAAAACGAAAAACCAAACGTGAATAAAAACGACACGATAAAAATGGATCGTAATCCTTTCGACTGAAATGCTTTTCCGATATTCATAAATCCGGAAAGCAAACTCACTTTGCTGGCTTTCTTCTCGGCTAAGGTTTCGCGATAGATGGTGAAGACCATTACGAGATTAATCGCCGATAATATTCCCGCAAACCAAAATGGCGTTGCATAATTAAACCAGGAAACAATTGCAGGATCGGCGAGCTTTCCACCCAGATACGGCCCGATAACAAAACCTACTCCGAACGCCATTCCGATTAATCCGAAATTTTTTGTTTTCGTTTTTTCATCACTGATATCCGCGATGGACGAAAAGGCAATGGAGATATTTCCTCCGGTGAAGCCATCCAAGGCGCGACTGAAAAACATCAACCACAAATTTCCCGTCACAACTCCATAAGCGAACAGCAAATAACCGATCATCGTGCCCAGCAATGAAATCGCCAGTATTGGTTTTCGTCCGTAACGATCGGATAAAGCACCTAAAATCGGAGCGCCGAAAAATTGTGCTAACGGAAATGCGGCTGCCATGAATCCGTACACGATATAACGTGTTTGAATAGCCACATCATTTTCAAAAATTCCGGAAGAAGGATCGGCGAATAAAATGGGCAACACAGGAATTACAATTCCCACACCCAGAAGATCAACAAAAACAGTAACGAGTAGCGCGATTAGAATCCCGCGTTTATTAGCACCAGACATGGCTCAAAGGTAACTTATACCCCGATATTTGCGCAGCACTACTTTTGCTGACCGGGCGCAGTTCCTTCCCACTTGTCCATAATCTGTCCTTCTTTGATAGGACGGAATGCGGTACGTCGGTTTTTCTGGTGAGCAGCTTCTTGTTCATCTTTGGTCGGCAAAGCATTGATGTCTTTGTCGGTGATGAGCGGTGAAGATTCTCCGTATCCTTTTGCCACTAAACGATCGGCAGCAATGCCTTTCGAGATCAAATAATCCACACAACTCTTCGCACGATCCTGCGATAAACGCTGATTGTACGTATCACTTCCGCGCGAGTCGGTATGCGAACTGATTTCTACACTGATGTTGTTATTCAACTCGAGGAATGCAACCAGATCATCCAATATTTTCATGGAAGCAGGACGCAAGGTTGCTTTATCAAAATCGTATTCGATTCCCGGAATTACAATTTCACCGGCAGGAATTGGTGTCAAATAAAAATCGTGCACCAATACTTTGCTGTCCGTTAATCCTACAGTGCTTATGTTTGTCGCATCACCAAAGAATTTATTCTTCTGTGCTTTGATGTACCATTCTTGATTCAATTGCAATTCCAACTGATAGAATCCGGTTGAATCGGAAATAACATACACGTTCTCCGATTCTCCACGAACATCTTTAAAGGTCAACAACGCGTTGCTGATGATGGCATTGGTTTCCGAATTGTATACGTAACCCTGAATCGAAAACTTCAATGGTTCGTTTTTGAAACTAAAGGCTTTGTAACAATACGTTCCCGCATCACCGCAATCACCGCAGCGTTCGCGATCGGAAGAAAAATATCCGTCTTGTAAATTGCGATCGATTACGAAGTACGCATCATCGCGCGATGAATTAAAAGGTGCATCCAAATTCACCGGTTCCGACCAGGTTTGATCATCACCGTTAAAGGATGTTTTAATAATATCAAAACCTCCGAATCCTCCACGACCGTTTGAACTGTAGAACAACGTGCTCGATGTGAAATGAAAGAACGGCGTTATCTCATCATCTGCAGTGTTGATCAATGCACCCATGTTCACCGCTTCGCCGCAATTACCTTCATCGTCCATCTGACAACTCCAAATATCCAATCCGCCCTGTCCACCGCTTCTGTCCGAAACGAAATACAAAGTCGAACCATCATTGGACAAATAGGGCTGCATGCTGCGTGTTCCCGCCACGTTTACGGTTGGTCCTAACTTTTGTGGAGCGAGCCAATTGTCACCCACGTTACGACACATGTAAATGCTGCATTCTTTTCCGTCATCACTCCAACGCGTAAAGAATAAATGTTCACGTCCGAAAGAAACCGATGCCGCACCTTCGTTAATCGGTGTATTTAAAAATCCTTTTTCGGAACTTAAGGGTTGCGGCTTTTGCCATTGTCCGTTTCTTCTGTTGGCAATGTAAATATCCGTGGAGTATTGCTCCATTCCGCCTTGCAACAAATCCGGTGTACTCACATTTCCTTTACGCGCGGATGTGAACAATAAAATATCCGGATCGCCGTAATAGCCGGCCGCAAACGTTGCAGTACCGCCGTTAATGTTGGTATCCAACAACGCTACGACAACTTCTTTACGATACTTCGTCGTATCCATGGCGTTCAAACATCCACCGATATTTCTGGTCGTGCGCTTTCCTTCCACACTCTCCGGCGTAACCTGAGCCGAATATTTTTCAAATTCAATAATCGCTTTCGGATACTTTGCATTATTCATTAATGCAACGCCATACCAATATTGCGCATCGGGAAAACGTTTATCGGGCAACATCGTTGCTTGCTGATACCAAATTTCCGCATTGTCGTAATCGTGCAACATGCGATAACAAGTCGCCATACGATGTGTTACCCAACGTGTGCGCGGATCATCTCCTTTCACCAAAACTTTTGCTGAATCTTTTTTTACCGCAACGCTATCCGCAACTTTTTTATTCGGTGTATAAGGTCTGCATTCGTACGGCGTTACTACGTCGCGGTCAGCAGCATTGGCTAACTCAATGACATTGCGATAACACGCCAGCGCAAGTTTATAATTCTTGTTGTCGAAGGCTTTATCTCCAAACTCCAACCACTCGCGACGACTTTGTGCACCGGCACCAAATCCTGTAAACAGGATAACTACTATCAGAAAATAACGAATCATAAACGCGGGCAGTTTGGTGCAACAACAGGAGCTCTACGCTTCGCAACGTATATCAACGAGAATTCAATTCCACCACGATTATTCGTAGCCGGTTTTAATGTGGACACATTCACATCATAACTTATTCTGTACGTGAATGCGCCATGCTTCAATCCGAGTTCCATAATGCCCGCATCTTTCGAACGGAAAGACGGGCCAACAATTAAATACGAATCCGAATTCTCCAGATAAATATTCGCCAATAAACCGTACACCATTTCCTGTGCATTGGTTTGACGCATGTACAAGAATCGCGGCTGTAACGTTAAGCGTTCGGTAATACCAACACGACCGCCGGCATGCACTACATAACGCATCGGCAATTTGTTATCCATGCCAAACATCGACTCCGTAGGTTGATTCAGGTGAAATGCGGAAACGCCCACGAATGGATTGAATCGTGCAGTTTCTTTCGCATAATAATACAACGCACCTGCACTGATATCTAACAAATAATCCTGATCGTTATTGTATAATTCTCCGTTCGGAATCGCTTGATCAAATCCTCCCGGCGCAGTCATGGAATATTGATTGCCCCAGGTTAGTTGCTCAAAGTTCACACTCTTCTGAATCATACCGGCCGACATACCGAATGCCACGTGGTGAATGTTGTTCTTATCCAACTGCAAATCGTATGCTCCGGAAATCACCACATTCAATACATTAAAATTTCCGACACCTGCGCGATTGTTCATCACTTGCGCACCAAAGCCGTAACGCTTAATCGGCATGTCGTATGCAATGGCTGCTGTTTGAAAAGGTCGTGTGGCCACAGCCGACCACTGATTGCGGTAATTCGCATGAAGACGATAATAACCATCAAACATGCCGGTCATCGCAGGATTCAAATACACCTTGGCGGCATCGTAATGCGTCAGGTGAAAATCCTGAGCGTACGTGTTGAGTCCGAGCATCAACACCGCTGTTATGGAAAATAGTTTTTTCATAATAGTCATCTGTTGAGTTATCGCACTAATGTTACATCACCTGATAAAGAATACGTCGTGCCATCTGCAGTTGTAGCGCGCACGGTGTACACATATACACTCATGGGTTGCGGAACGCCATCACGCGTACCGTCCCAACCTTGCTGCTGACTTGTGGAAACAAAAATCAATTCGCCCCAGTTGTTGTAGATGCGCATTTCCATATCCGTGAATGGTCCGCCGTACACATAGAACACATCGTTCTGTCCATCGTTGTTCGGCGAAAAACCGCTTGGTGCAACAGGAGGAGAACTGATAATATATTCCGATGTCAAGGTATCCGTACATCCGTTTTGATCCGTTACTGCAAGTGTAATCTGATACACGCCCGGCTCCTGATAACTGTGATTCGGATTCTGAGCCGTGGATGCCGCTGATGAATCACCAAACTGCCAGTACCAGGAAACAATGTTCGTGTACGACTGATCCGTGAATTGAATCACTTGTAACGTATTCGCAGCATTCGGTGGTGATGACGTGTACGCCGCTGTTGGCGATGGATTGATCAACACCGATTGTGTGACGGAATCGATACATCCGAAATTCGATTGCACGATTAACGTCACTTGATATGTCCCCGCAGCACCGTATTGATGATAACCCGGATTACCGCTTCCTGTAGCGTTATCACCGTACAACCATTGCCATGAAGCAACGTTGCCGGTATCTAATGCAGTGGAATCAATAAAGAAGGTTCCATCATTCAAGCAGAATCCGTCCGTTACAAAAGCTGCATCAGGATTCGGATACACGTACACCGGTTGTACCACCGTATCGGGACAACCGTTAGCAGATGTTACTACAAGTGTGACATTGTACCAACCGCCTGTGGCATACACATGCGAAGGATTTTGTTGTGTGCTCGTATTGTTGGAAGAAGAAGGATCACCAAAATCCCAGAACCAATTGGTGATTGGTGTAACAGATTGTGTAGCATCGGTGAAGTTCATCGTTGCACCCGGACATACCGGCGTATAATTGAACGCAGATCCCGGCGCAGGAATAATCACCACACGTAATGTATCGCGTTGCTGACGACAACCTCCGTTGTTGAGTGAATTAAACACGATCAAAACTTCACCACCCGCAAGATCACCTGCACCCGGCAAATATGTTGTGGTTAACGCCGTATCTCCGTTCGGGAATGTGCCGTCGCCTGTTGTTGTCCAATAACCGGAACCGGTTTGAGAGGTAGCAACAATGGTGAACGGTAAATTGCTGCAAGCCGTATCAGCTGCGGCAACAGAAATATTTGGTGGAGGCGTTAGGAATAACGTTAATGTATCCGATTCAGGGAAACAGCTGCCGTTGCCTGTTGTGGTTAATATTAAATACACCTGACCATTGGCAATATCATTTGTCCCGGGCGTATAGGTGGTGTTTAAATTATTCGGATTCCCGAACGTTCCATTACCCGATGTTGACCACACGCCGCCTGTGGCAATGTTCACACTTCCCGAAACGTTAACAAATGCCGTATCCTCACACACAATAATATCTGCCCCTGCTAATGCTTCCGGTCCTGCAGTAAACATTAATACTATCGTATCGTAATCGTGGTTACAAAGTGAGGCTCCTGTAGTTTCTAAAATTAATACTGCAAATCCTGTATCAATTTCTGCTTGTGTTGGTGTGTAGGTCGCATTTAACGTAGTGTTGCTTGGTGTGAATGTACCATTGCCGGTCCACGTTCCACCTGTTGCATTCAGCACGTTACCACCCAAACCGATGTTGGAATTGTTCGTACAAGCGAAGGTGTCATTACCCGCAAGTGCTATCGGTGCTGCCAAAACGCGAATCTGAAAACTCACCGTATCATCACATCCCAACTGATTCGTGGCAGTATGATACACCGTGTACAATCCGCTGGACTGATACGTGTGTACCGGATTCATCGCGGTATCCGTCGTGTTATCTCCGAAATCCCACCAATAGCCCGTTATAGTTGAATTCGGTGATGGTGTTGAATTATCAAAAAACTGCACTTGCTCTCCAACGCATGCACTATCATTCGCTGCATTGATCACCACATTCACATACGATAATTCAACGGTTTGATAAGCAGTATCCGCACAAGGTGTTCCGTCGTTAATGATCAACTCCACCACATACGGACCAAGTCCCGGATACGTGTACGAAGGATTCATTTGTGATGAAGTGTCCAGTATGGAAGCGGGATCGCCGAAGTTCCACAAGTAGCTGTTTGCAGGATCGGACGTATTATTAAAATTTACCGTTTGTCCCGAACAGGTTCCTTGTGTAGGGCCTATACTCGCTTGTGCCAGCGGCGGACAATAAATCACATTCAATTGGAAATCGCGCAGAATTTCACCAATCTTCACACCGTTACGATATTCTTCACAACGCACACCGGCCACATGTTGTCCCATGTTAAACGGGCTTCCGGAAATGAAACCCGTTTGCGGATTCATGGTCAAATTCGGACCGCCTGTTGGATTGTTCGGACCATATCCGGCCTGATATACAACAGGTGTAAATGTTGCTACTCCGCTTGGAAATGTTGGAGGATTATCATCGTAAGGAACATAATACGAATACACCAACGAGTCACCGTCAGGATCTGTAGCACCGTGATCAAAATTCATCGGTAAAGCCTGACAAACGAATACCGGCGGAGGATTCACCCATGTTGGTGAACTGTTCGTGATCACCTGAGAATTATCGGGAATGTACGTGTACCAGCTTTCCGCGGTGTTCAACGGATTCTGAATGTTGGTTAACGTGGCGTTACGGCAACACAATTGATAAAACAAATGATAACCTCCGGGTTGCGGGGGCAAATTATTCACCACACGCGTGTACGTCGCTTCTTCCAGACACAAGCCCGGATTCACTGCGCACGTATCCACATTGGGCTGCACAAAATTGGAAGTGGTGAATGGAATGACAATGTCTTTATCCGGTGTGAACGATGCACCTGCCGAGTTACGCACTTCAACACGCACGTTGGCGGGAAAGAACACGTTGCCCGGTGCACAATCCCGGTACATTTTCAACGTCACACGATAGGTTGCGCCACCAAGATGCTCATAGGTCAACGAACCACCAACAATATGCGTCGCATTTGCTGTAGCTGCAAATAGCAACAGCACACACAACAACGAGAATTTTTTCATTACAGGTTACGGGTTTTGGGTGTTTGCACCGCTAATATAAGACAATGCAACGAGCCTACCGTAAGGTATCCGCAGAGTTTTTAACAGCGATTTTGAAAAAACCCGTGTAATTGCACCCCGTTAAGTGCACATAATACGTGCCTTCCTTCAATCGGGACAGGTTTAAATTGGGTTTACCCGTGATGCTGCGAATCATGTCCGAGTAGGGCTGATTCACCGGATATACCTTCGATCGGTAACCGCTGATCAACTTGTAATTGAACTCGTTATACATATACGGCTTCACTTTACTATCCGCAAACGGGAACAGCACTACCAGCGAATCGTTATTCGAATTGCGCACAATATCCACTTGCTGCATATCGAAACGAGAAGTGTCTGCGGTTTGTAAAAATGTTTCGGGAATATTGATGACCTGGACGGCCCGAACCGCTTCATTGGCACGCGTGAAATAATATACTGCCGTTGCAATAACGCCAAGCACTACAATTATCAGCAACCATTTTTTCACAGGCGAAAGTTAGTGCAAACGTTGCTTGTACACCAAACGATATTGCGAAATGATCTTATCTTTGGTCGGCCACCTGAAAAACCCTTACACATGATGCGTCACATTTTCCCTGTCCTTCTGGCTCTTTTACCTTTTGTTGCTACTGCCCAAATCAACATCCAATGGGTGGCGCGCAACTCTTCTGCCGGTAATAACATCGACCGTGCGAACCAAACCGTGCGCGATAAAAACGGCAATAGTTATGTCATCGGGACTTCCTGGAACGGCACCAATTTCGATTACCGCACCATGAAAGTGGACGCCGACGGTAACGTATTGTGGACCGTTAACTACAACGGACCGGGCAACGGCTATGATGAAGGTCGTGCGATAGCAGTAGATACGTTGGGCAATTGTTACGTTACCGGATACAGCGCCGGAGCTTCTGCCAATTACGATTACGCTACCATCTGTTACGATGCCAACGGCACACAGGTTTGGGTTACGCGTTACAACGGTCCCGCATCAGGATTTGATGAAGCTTACGATATCGCAGTAGATAACAACAGCAATGTGTATGTTACCGGAGGCAGCGATGGTTCAGGAACGGGAAGCGATTTTTGTACCATTAAGTACAACAGTGCGGGTGTGCAACAATGGGCCACACGTTACACGTTTACGGGAGCCAACATCGATGCGGCGTATGCCTTGCATTTAGCGGCTTCGGGCGACGTGTATGTAACCGGTTCAAGTTTTACGAGCACGGGAGCAGATATTGACATAGCAACCATTCGTTACAACAACAACGGTGTGCAGCAATGGGTGGCGCGTTACAACGGACCGGGAAGCGCTTTCGATACCGGAACAGATTTGGTTGTTGATGAAACTTCGGGTGATGTCTATGTAGGCGGATATCAGCGGGCTTTAACAGGAATTACCAATTTCGATTATGCTATTTTAAAATATAATAACGCCGGAGCTTTGCAATGGAATCAAGCCTATGGCGGGGCGGGAAACGAATTGGACCGCGTGAATAAAATTGCGTTGGATAATCTGAATCACGTGATTGTTACAGGACGCAGCGTAGGCACCACCACTACTGCAGAAGACATGGTGACCTTGCAACTGGATGCTACGGCAGGAACCATTATCTGGACCGACCGTTATGATGCAGGAATCAACAACTACGACGAAGGCAACGATTTAACCATTGATGCCGCAGGAAATATTTACGTAGCCGGATACGGATTCATTACCGGAGCGAATAACAATTTTTTCGTGTTAAAATACACCAACACCGGCGACCGCGAATGGTTTACCATGTACAACGGCCCTGCCAACGCCAGCGATCAGGCGTATTCCATGACCATGGATACTTTGGGTAATTTGTACGTTGCAGGCCCCAGTCGTGGTGTAGGCAGTAACGAAGATTATGCCTTAGTAAAATTCTGCCAACTCACTTCCACCGCAAGTGCCGATACGACAATTTGTTTAGGCGCAACCATACAACTGAATGCCACATCCTCTTTCGGCGGCATCGACAGCGTGTGGTGGGTTCCTTCGGCAGGATTGAGCCAAAGTAACATTGCGAATCCTTTAGCATCTCCAACTTCAACTACTACCTACGTGTTACACATTCGCAACCAATACGGCTGCATTGATCTCGACACTGTTGTAGTAACTGTTGTTCCCTTGCCCGGCCCTGTAATTCAGGCTTCCGGACCTTTAACATTTTGTGAAGGCGGTTCCGTTACGTTAACGGTTATTGATACATCAAGTACTACCGTAGCATATTTGTGGAACACCGGCGATACCACAGCCACTATTGTTGCGGACGCTTCCGGAACATACAACGTTATTATAACGAACAACGCAACCTGTTCCAGCCAGAGTTTTGTGAATGTTACCGAACATCCATTACCCACCATTGATGCCGGCAACGATGTAGGCTTTTGTGTTTCCACTACCGTGCAGTTGTGTGCTACGGGCGGCGTGCAATACTCCTGGACACCCGCATTCGGTTTGAGCGACACCACCATTGCCTGTCCAACTGCAGGACCTACATCATCCACCACGTACATTGTATTCGGCACCGACGCTAACGGTTGTGTGTCGTCCGATACCGTTTCCGTAAACCTCTATCCTATTCCTTCCGTTCCCACCATTACGCAAAACATTGCGGTATTAACCAGCTCTGCGGCATCATCGTACCAATGGTATTTTAACGGCAATCCGATTAACGGCGCAACGAGTCAGTCGTACACGCCCACACAAAACGGCTCGTACTATGTGGTAGTTACCGACACCAACGGCTGCGAAGCCTTCTCTTCAACGTTTGTGATGAACGAAGTAGGCGTGCAAGAGTTAGTGGGTGCGCAGTTTGTGTTGTTCCCGAACCCCAACAACGGCGCGTTTACGGTACAATTTGGCGAAGCCGTAACCGGTACGTTAAGCGTGTACGACGCGCAAGGCCGCGTGGTGATTACCGAACCGGTGAACGCACAAAACGTAGTTCCACTGCAACTGAACGCCCCTGCCGGCATGTTCTGGTGCGAGTGGTTGGGCACGGACGGCACCCGCACGACGATGCGCTTTGTGATTAATTAAAACATTTCTTCAACTATTTTTTGGACGTGTTCGGTTACGCCGGACGTGCGGACGGCTTTTGTCTCGATAGTTCGTGGGATAA
>CALJIF010000093.1 GCA_937974275.1 uncultured Flavobacteriales bacterium | reverse complement strand
AAATGTCCGATGCACAAACGTTTTTAGGGATTTCAATTCGCGCGTTCCGGCATTCATGATAAACTCATATGGTGCATCATGCATTAATTCCATTAATCGATGACCATTACGCACTATAGTTGGTCGTTGTCCCCACGCAATGGTTGCAGCAAGGAATCCGGCAATTTCCCGATCTCGTTTATCCGTGTAACGGTGCGGAATTGCAATAGGATCGTCAGCAATAAAAGCAGGCGTATTGAACTCGCGCACTTTCATTTCTAAGAGCTCAAATATGTCGCGATTAGTCTTTTTCAATTTTCTCACGCAGCTTGCGCACTTTATCGTATTTCATTTTGAAGAAACGATAACGCTGCTTCTCCGACACTCCGCTGATTAGAACTGATTTGCGAATCAAATTCTGTAACCAATATTCGATGTCTGCACAGAAAGATTCGTTCAACGTTACCATCGAATTGAATGTATTGTATGAAATGTAGGCTGCTTTACGACCTGCCATTTTTACGAGAATACTGTTGTTGCCCACCATCAAATCAGAATGATACAACTTAAAATTTCCCGAATCGGAATCACCGTCAATCTTACTTCCTGCTGCGGCTTGTCGCTCCAAATTCTGAATCATGGATTCAATGTCGTTCAACACCTGCAACGCATGTTCTTTTTGCTGAAATAATCCCGATTCCCAATAGTATTCTACTTGTTTAACAGTACTGTTCAGCGTGTCCTCTGTCCAAATTTCGATAGTTGGAATCGCGATATACTGATCATAAGTATTTCGAGCCAACTGCATGATATCTGCGGGAATAAATTCAGGTGAAAAAGGCAACTTATCCAAATCGGGTAGGTTTAAAATCGATTTGGACCAATAAAAGAGTTTGAAATTCGTAAGTACAGGATAATTAAAATGATGGAAAATGGGTACATCTTCTGCTGACCAAACGAGTTGGCCGTCAGGTGCAGAGCGGATTCTAGCAATTTCAGCTCCCAACGACATCATGTAGTTTTGAAACGTATCCAACTGATCGCTAAGGCGTGTATACGCGAACGACACCGTTTTTCGTGCATCTGCAGAAGCTACACCAACTTCAAACGGCACTTTAAAATGTGCGCACAATTTGGTCAATTCATCAATGCTGATCGCTGTTTCACCACGAATTCTTCGGTAAACACTGTCTGTGCTTACTTCCAACACATCGGCCATTTCATCTGCCAATGAAATATTTGGTGGAATGCTCTCTTTTAAGCGTTGAACAAAGGCCAGTTGAGCACTTTTTTCGGGTTGTCCCATGTTTTTTGTGTAGTTAATTCTGCAAAATCGACTGCTCTGTTTTGGCATTTTTTGCAAGTGCCTAACACCCGAGTTGCATTTTTCGCAACTAAAGATAATTAGATTTTCGGTTAGGTCTGTCCGGGTAGCAAAGTTCGCAACCGGTGCGGGTTTGGGGCAGATAAAGCCGTTATGTCACCGCATAAACCCACGGTAGTTTTGCCTTGTCAAACCATCAAAAACTAAGATCATGACAACTGTAGCGAATAAACAAGAACCACGAATAGGAATCGCACTAGCTATAGGAATCTTAACTGCCATGTTGTGGCTTTTATGTTTCTCAAAACCTGAACCTCAAAATACCGTCGCAGAAAAAAGCTTTTTCGAAAAACACATTTTACAAAACAAATAATCTAAAGAGAATTAACTCCTAAACACCATCAATTATGAAAACCATCATCAAAAAAACAATTTTAGCTTCATTCACGGTTTTAAGTATGTCTTTTAACTCGGAAGCACTGGCACAAAAAACAAAAGTGGCCGTATTGAATTTCGATGCCAAACATATTGGCTACGAACCTTCTCAAATGGGCGATTTAGTTCGATTAGAATTAGAGAAACTCGACACCTTCGATGTTATGGACCGTTATGATGTGAATTATCTGGTCGAAAAAAATAAAATCAATGTCACCAACTGCTATGGCAAAATCTGTCTTGTTGAAGCGGGCAAATCGTTAGGTGCGGACAAAATGTTAACGGGTTCTGTTGAAGCATTTGGTGAAGTAATGATTTACACTATGCGTATTATCGATGTAAAGAATGAAAACATCGAAGCTACGCAAGTCACCGAATTCTTGAATAATCCGAAAGAATTGCAAGTAATGACTGCTGTTATGCTGAAGCAATTATTTAAACGCAATGTTGACCCGGCAATTTTATCACAACTCACCAAGCCGGATAATTACGATGCACGCGCTCGTCAACCGATAACAGATCAGGTTCGTATGGATGGGCCTCGTATGGGTGCAACGATGTTTACCGGAAAAACAGCATCTATTATTCAGTCGCCACGCTCACAAGGCGGATATGATGCAGTTCCCGTTATGTTTCAATTCGGTTATCAGTTCGAAAAACAATACTTGTCATCAGGATCGTTCCAGGCGTTATTCGAATTCGTACCTATGGTTACCGGATTGGATCAGGGATTGTTTATTCCAAGTTTCACATTGATGAACGGATTACGTGAAAATCGTTTGGGCGTTGAATTTGCATTCGGACCAAGCGTAACGTTATCTACTCGTGCAAAAGGGTTTTATACTGAAGCCGGTTCATGGGTAACACAAAGTGAATTCCAAAGCAATCCCGGTTTATACGGCAACATATCACCATCGTTCGTTGATCGTTTGGATAGCCGCGGTGATATTCACTTGAGCTCTTCCTTCATCATTGCAGCAGGTAAGACATTCCGCTCCGGTAATTTGAATATTCCTGTAAACGTGTATTTCGTGCCTAGCGGTCAGGGCAATCGTTACGGTATCAGTTTCGGATATAACATTCGCAACCGTAAAGCAAAAACACAGAACGATTATCGCATGAAGTAATTGGTAGAACACCATAAGTTTTAAGTAACACGTGTTACAGAAAAGTCAGTGAACTTTTCGGCCCTGCAGTGATGGTGTCTGCGGGGCTTTTTTATGGCGTAAACAATTACGATGAACGAAAATTAAATGAGCTTGTCGAGATTCAGTTTGCGCAATTTGGGCACTGCGAGATAAATAAACAGGACAATTAAAATAGTCATGCT
Source organism: uncultured Flavobacteriales bacterium (assembly GCA_937974275.1). Classification (GTDB taxonomy): domain Bacteria; phylum Bacteroidota; class Bacteroidia; order Palsa-965; family Palsa-965. The sequence continues at coordinate 5,565 of CALJIF010000093.1, read as the reverse complement.
GCCACCAAATATCACCGATGGCACTAGTCCCAACAAGCGCGCGGCTGTACCACTCTCAAATTCACCGATCTCATTCGATGAACCGATAAAAATGCCGTTCACCGCAGAAACACGACCGCGCATGTGATCCGGAGTTAATAGTTGTAAAATGGTGCTGCGTATAACAACACTAACACTGTCAAATGCGCCGCTCATAACTAAAATTGCAAACGACAACCAGACGTTGGTGGATAAACCGAATCCGATAATGCATAAACCGAATCCACTTACCGCAATAAACAAATTCCTTCCGGCCATACGGGTAGGAGGAAAGCGGGTCATCAGCAAACCCATGGTAATGGCGCCAATAGCGGGAGCTGCACGCAAAATGCCTACAAAAAAATCTTCCGTTCCTGCAGGCGGATGCAACACTTCATTTACGAAAAACGGAATCATCGCAACGGCGCCACCAAACAACACGGCGAATAAATCCAACCCGAAAGCACTCAGCATGACTTTATTGCTGAATACAAATCGGAATCCCGCAGTTAGTCGTTGACCTAAATTTTCTTGTGTTTCAATTTTCGGTAAAGGATGATTGGTCACAAAAAGTATCGCTACCAAAGCAATAGTGAGTAATGTCGCCGATACACCGTAAGCTCCCGATGCATCAATAAAACCGAATAAAATACCACCCGCTGCAGGTCCCAGAACCGCTGCGGTTTGCCACAAGTTGCTTTGCCAGGTTGCTGCATTCGGAATGAGATGTCGAGGTACTAATTGATATAAAAACGCCGGAAACACAGGTCCTAAAAAACCTCGCGCAATTCCTGTACAAAATATGATTCCGTAAATAGGCCATGTTCCGAACGCTACTAATTTAGCCTGATCCAGACTTACTGCAAATAAAGCCCATGTGGCAATAAGCAGAAATGACAACGCACCAATGATGATGTATTTACGACGCACAATATCCGCAACGTGCCCGGCAAATAATGAAATGAGGATAAACGGAATCGCTTCCGAAAGTCCGATCGCTCCTACAGCAAGCGGATCTTTAGTGATTTCATACAGCTGAATACCGACAACCACACTTTGTATCTGAACACCAAGTGTTAAAAAGAATCGGGAAATCAGAAATATGCTGAAGTCCTTGATGCGCAGTGCCGCAAAAGGATCCGGGCGTTGTTCAATTTCCGATGGATGGTTGTTGCTCATGAAGCGGACAAATGTACCGAAAACATTGTAGCACGGTAAAACAAGGAGCAGCAATTTCTTCGCACAACGCTTGTAGTATGGAAGCACTATAAATCAAGCGAAATGAATTATATTTATGTTCACCCAAAAACGATATGAAAATGGCAACAGCAGCATTGGTGCAACTGACACCTGTACAATTGGAAACTGCGGATGAAGCAGCGAAGGCAGCATTACTAAAAGGCATGGAACTTTCGGGAGGTATGATTCCCAATATGTTTTCAAGAATGGCTAATGCTCCGGCATTGTTGGAAATGTACATTACCGGATACAATAGTTTTCGTACACAAAGCAAATTCTCATCAGAGGAACAGGAAGTTGTTTTATTAACTATCAGCGTGCTCAATAGTTGTGAGTATTGCATTATTGGTCATCGATATATGGCCGATCAGGTATGGAAAATGAATCCTGCAATTTCAGAAGCGATTGTAAACGGGAACCCGTTACCCGATACGAAAATGCAGGCCTTGTCGCAGTTTGTTCAAATAATGGTGAACAAACGTGGCTTTCCTGATCAGAGTGAGGTGAATGCCTTTATCGCTGCCGGTTTTACGGAACATCACATTTTGGATATTATCCAGGCTATTGCGTTAAAAACGATCAGTAACTATAATAATCATTTATTTAATACGCCTTCAGACTTTGTATAACAATATTTTATCGACTGTAATTGTTGTTTCCGCGTTAGTGTTTTTCACGGGATGTGATGGACTCATTTTAAGTCCTTTCGATAACTCAAAAAGTGAAGAAGAAAAAACCATCACCGAAAAGCAGGCTGAAAAAGAACAACCCGGCTACAGCGAAACTCCGGAAGAATTAGTTATCGGGAAGCCCGGTACGTACGCGTTTCCACCGGATTCTATGATTGATGGAGTTCCTTTAGGAAATGCGGACAGTTTGAGCAGTTATTTCTCGCAACACGGAAATAATTCCAAGGAGTTGAGTAATGACAGAATGGTTTCTTACTTCACCAACAGAAAACAAACCGAGCACTTCCGGATTTATTCGCAATTGAATAAAGTCGGAAGTTATGTGCCGTATAAACTGGAAGTCATCAGTTCTAAAGAAAAGAAGATTGGTGCACCTGTTGTGGAGAATTTTGTAACGGTTCCGAATATATTTACCGGGTATAGAATTCACATCGGGCACGAACCATACGAAGTGAAAAACATTTACCAGCAACAAGCGGTTACACAATGGCTGAAAGACGATACGCTAACTGTGGTCTATCAACCCAAGGAGAAGGACGCTGAGCGCTATCCGAAGTATGGACGGAAGTCTTACAAAGCAACATACAAGTTTTATAATGACAGGTTGCGCTATGTATCTTATAGTTTCGATCCGGAGGAAATTCAATAAATTTAATACTGCAATTTAATAAGTAGTTAAAGTAATAATTGAATATTGATGAGAAGATTAGTTCCGGCTGTTTTTGTACTGATAGCAGTACTTTACACCTTTGGAGGGTGCAGCAAACAAGCCAAATTGTTGGATTCACAAACGTTTTTGTTGACGCAGATAGCTACAGATCCAACGTATGGTTTTTCCAGTTCTAATCCCATTAAAGTTGGTGGTGTTAAGTCCAACCAAGGACCGTTAAATGAACGACGATTTCTTAACGCGCTTGCAGGTCCTAACGGTGAGCGTATTTCGTATTTCCGTGCCGGAAGCTGTTGCCCGACTCCAAGTAAAAATGGTTTTATGGGCAGCGCTTTATTGGATATTTATCGGGTTTCGTACCAAGGCTCGTCGGATACCGTGTCGTTGTACATCAACATGTATGATTTCGAAAAACTCATGGCACCTAAAGGATTTACCATCAAATCCCGATAGCTGAATTACCTTCCCGCAATCACCTTCGCATCCGCCATCATTTCATGAAAGCGCGCAACAATGCGTTGCAGTAATTCGTCGGTTAAACGCGCCTGAATTGCTTCAACACCGCCCACATCTTCCTGAGCAAATTTGAGAGTTTGCTCCATCGGACCGGCTTCAAACTTCACAATGAATTTATCATTCATATGAAAAACAGTAATCCTGATCTGTGGATGCGGAATAGTGCCTACAACACGCATATTTTAATTAAAATGGAGATTTATAATATCCGGCAAAGTCTTCATTATTAAATTTATTGAACTCAATAATGGCTTCCGCCAATGCCGCATACACCAAAAAGTTGTTGCGTTTCAGCCATAACATGGCATCTTTATCCTTGTTTACCGCATTAGCTGTTGCAGCCCAGAAAATGCTCTTATTCTGCATCAGCCAAACAAAAGCCTTTTTATCGCCACGAACAGCATTCGCAAATGCGGCGACTTCGAAATGTTTACGATCCAACAGCCAGTTAAACGATTCATCACGACCGCTCTTGATGAACTCAAATGCTTCAATCAGTTCCCGCTCGTTACGTTCAATTAATCGATTGTAAGCAGCAGCATTGCGTGCCTGAAACAATTGAGCAAACAAACGAATGGAATCGCCGTGATAAACGTGTACCTGCATCCTTATTCCTCCGACAATTGTTCGGCAATAGCTTCTGCCAAATTGATCCAGGCTTTCAGATTGTTCTTTTGCAAATATTCAATCTGACGCTGTTCTCCCAACACATATCCTGCAACTTGCGCTAATCGTGCGTTTTTCGTATCAAATAAACCTTGAATAGCGTAAGGATCGCCATCAATTGCGGTAATGAATAATCCCCAGTCGTCGTGCCCGTTTTCGCGAAGCCACTCCACCGCATGATCATCTCCGAAAGCAATGGCATCCAATACCATAATCAATTCCGGTTTTCCCAGACGTTGAAGATTGGTTTGCGCTTTTTCGTTCCCTCGTATCGCGTCAGCCAGGGTTTGTGCCTGCTGATCGGTTAAATATGCCATAGTATTTAATATTCTATTTTAATTATTCACTTTGTCCGTATTGTACCCACAAATAAATTCCACCGCCGATTACAGCTAATAACGTCAATACGAAGAAGAATATTTTCCATGCACTGTATGGACGCTCGCCATGCACTTCGCCGGTGCGACCGTTAATCATAAAGCGATAGGATTTCTCCTTGTACTTGTACGCGCTGAGCCAGATCGGCAACAATAAATGCTTAAAGCTGATGTCTTCGAAATGCGGGCTGTAGGTAAGGATTTTCTGCACATCACCGCCGATGTTCTGACAAATCGTGCTTTGAATCTCAGGATCCATGCGCTTCTTGGCTTGTTCAAAGCCCATTTCAACGCCAACCTGATATTTTTCTGCAATAAATCCACTCAAGAATTGTTCGTTAAAACCAACCAGATTTTCCAAATCCCACGGCTCCAGCTCATTCGCATAATTGCGTGGCAACGATTCACTGGCCACAACTAATACATCATCAAAAGTATTGAACACCGTTCCCGAAGCCGGAGACCAACGCGTTTTTTGTACCTGACGTGTTCTGTGTTCGGTTCTTCCGTTTACCGTTACGGTGTACGATTCACTCACATAATAATGATCACCTCGCATTCCGGTATAGGGAGTCGTGGCTTTGGAATCGTACGTCCAATAAGGAATGTAGATGCCGTTCAAACGATCCTTCTGCGCAAATTGCTTCAAATCATTCGGGGCAAACCACAAGCTGTGTAGCCAGTCTTTAAATAAATCAGCCGATTTCTTTTTGTCGATTTTAAATGGCAATAAATATTTCGGCTTAATGATATGTGAAGTAGTTCCTCCTTTAATGACCAATGCTGTCCCGCAAAACGGACAATTATCTGCCGTAACATTTTCTTTCAGTGTAGTAGAAGCGCCGCAGTTGTCGCATTTAACGGTAGGAATGTCAATCGCTTCCGCATTTTTTTCTGCATTCTGAAGAAACTCGTGATAATCTATTTCTTCTACAACAACCGGCTGTTTGGCTTCAGCAATTTCATTCTGCGCACCGCAATATTGACAAGTCAATTGCTCTACACCGGGATTGTATTGTAGAATTGCACCGCAATCTTTACAGTTTACCTTATGCTGTTCTACCTCGTGGGTTTTTTCGTTGAAATCGTTACTCATAACAATTTGGAGGGTGAGAAGGGAAAAGGGAAAGGGTATTGAACTTCAATACCCTTATTTTTTGTTTTACTAAACTGCCGGTGGCGGCGGTGGAGGTGGCGTATTCATAAACAGACTTGCCAATTCTGCAACTTGTCCCGCTGCAGTCCATGCAGCCATGCCGTTTTTCCAAACCATCGTGTCTTTGTTCACACTTCCGGCCTGAATCATACCGCGGAACGATGCTTCATCAAATGGCCCTTGCTGCTGACCATTCACCGCAATAAAATATTGTGTCATCGGGGGAGGTGGAGG
>CALJIF010000092.1 GCA_937974275.1 uncultured Flavobacteriales bacterium | reverse complement strand
CAGGCGGGGTGACGTGCAAACTTGGAGCTTTGTGCTTCTATTCAAGTTCAGTGCTGGTTGACAGTTTTGTGCTCCGACCCCGATGTTTCGGGACCGCCGAACGCAAAGCCCGAAAACGTTCAAGTTTCCAACATCAGCTGCGAGCGGTTTAAAAAAGCGTTTTTTTGGCGAGAAAATTATAGCAGGAGATTTACGACTACGGTTTAAACCGTAGTCGAGTGCGTGGAGTTTACACAACATCAAACGTTGTTTTGCGTTGATAAATTTAAGCGTTGTAATTTACGCTAACGATATTACCTTCCATCATGCAATCATTATTCAACGCATTGCGAATTTCAGGAGCGATGCTCCTCACGCTAATCGGTTTGCTACTCCTATATCTTGCAGTAGCACTGATATCCTCCAAAATTTCGGTAAATGAAGATGCTGTTGCCGGCAATGATGTTACCATTTTTATTCTCAGCAATGGTGTTCATACCGACATCGTCGTGCCGGTGAAAACGGATGTTGTTAATTGGTCGAAGTTCGTGAAGCCGGAACATACAAAGGCTCGTGATACATCAGCAACATATCTGGCGTCCGGATGGGGCGATAAAGGGTTTTATCTGGAAACGCCAACATGGGATGATCTGAAACCAAGCACCGCATTTAACGCTGCTTTCGGATGGGGCAGTGCAGCTATGCACACTACTTACTACCATCGTTTGACGGAACATGAACAGTGCAAAAAAATAATAATCAGCAAAGGCGCCTATCGTCGTTTGGTCGGATATCTACTCGCCGGTTTTTTACGAACGTCGGACGGTCAACTCTTGCCGATTCAGCCCGAATCCGCCTACGCCCGTGAAGCCCGTGAAGCCGGTAAAACACTCGTGTATAACTACGGACGACATGATGCTTTTTATGAAGGTGTAGGCAGTTATAGCATGCATCATACGTGCAATACATGGGCTAATAACGCGCTTAAGGCGTGCGAACAAAAAGCATGCTTGTGGACACCTTTCGATTTCGGAATTTTTTGGCAGTACAAGAAATAAATTAGAATAGGATTTCTTACGCCATAACGTGCCGGCGCTTCCAAACCATTTCTTTAACTGTTGCTTCAATAGCTGCTGCATCAAAGCCGCATTCTTTCCACAACTCCGGCTGCTCGCCATGCTCGATCCAACGATCAGGAATGCCCAAACGTTTTACTTGCGCGGTGTAACCATGATCAGCCATAAATTCCAAAACCGCGCTTCCTAATCCTCCGACAACAGTTCCGTCTTCTACAGTAATTATTTTATCATGCTTAGCAAACACCTCGTGCAACAAGGCTTCATCCAATGGTTTCACAAAACGCATATCGTAATGCGCAGCGCTGATTCCTTGCTTATTTAAATTATCACAGGCTTCTACGGCAAAATTACCGGGATGTCCGAAAGTTAAAATAGCAACGTCCTTCCCTTCGCGGATTTTACGTCCGGTTCCTATTTTAATTTCTTCGAATGGTGTACGCCAATTGATAGTGACACCGTTTCCACGCGGATAACGAATGGAGAACGGCACCGCATTTTTCTCCAACTGTGCGGTGTACATCAAATTGCGCAAATCCGGTTCATCCATAGGGGCGCTAACCACCATATTCGGGATACAACGGAAATATGCAATATCAAATGCACCGTGGTGCGTTGGTCCGTCGGCTCCGGCTAATCCGCCGCGATCGAGACAAAATACAACAGGCAATTTTTGCAATGCCACATCATGCACCACCTGATCATAAGCGCGCTGCATGAAGGACGAGTATATATTGCAGAACGGACGCAAACCTTGAGTAGCAAGACCTGCAGAGAACGTTACCGCATGTTGTTCCGCAATGCCGACATCAAATGCGCGATCCGGCATAGCTTTCATCATAATATTTAATGAACATCCGGAAGGCATCGCAGGCGTAATGCCCATCACCTTTGGATTTTGTTCCGCCAATTCTACCATGGTGTGCCCAAACACGTCCTGATATTTCGGTGGCTGAGGATCATTGGAAACGGGCTTTACAATTTGACCCGTGCGCTTGTCGAACAAGCCCGGCGCATGCCATACCGTTGGATTTCCCTCTTCAGAAAATTTGTAGCCTTTTCCTTTGGTCGTTAAAACATGAAGAATTTTCGGACCCGGAATGTCGCGCAAATCACGCATCATTTTCACCAAACGATCCACATCATGTCCATCGATAGGGCCGAAATAACGGAAATTCAACGATTCGAATAAGTTGCTTTGTTTCAGCAATGAGCCCTTTAATGCGTCACTGACTTTCGAAGCAATTTTTTGCGCATCAGGACCAAACGTGCTGATTTTACCTAACAACTTCCACACTTCATCCTTCACTTTATTGTAGGTGTGTGAAGTGGTAATGTCGTTCAGGTAATCTTTCAATGCCCCAACGTTCGGGTCAATGCTCATGCAATTATCATTCAACACTACCAACAAATTGCTGTTTTCAATTCCGGCATGATTTAACGCCTCAAACGCCATTCCACCGGTCATTGCGCCATCACCGATAATAGCTACTGCCTGTCGCGGTTCGTTTTTACGATTGGCCGCAACAGCCATACCTAATGCTGCAGAAATAGATGTGGACGAGTGTCCTACACCAAACGTATCGTATTCACTTTCACTGCGCTTCGGGAATCCTGAAATTCCTTTGTAACGGCGGTTCGTGTGGAAAATATCACGTCGTCCGGTTAAAATTTTATGTCCGTATGCCTGGTGGCCTACATCCCAAACCAATTGATCGTACGGCGTATTGAACACATAGTGCAACGCCACAGTTAATTCTACCACACCTAAACTTGCACCGAAGTGTCCGCCTTTTACGGAAACCAAATCGATGATGTATTGACGTAACTCATCACACACCTGTTTCAACTGATCCTCAGATAGTTGACGCAGATCTGCGGGTACGTTTAAGCGGCGTAAAAGTTCGCCGGCTTCGAATTCATTAGGGGGCAGTTGTTCGTTCATCACAGTAGGAAACAAAATTACGCAAAATATGTTCGAACAGGGCTAACGAATTGTGTTTTAGCTTGGTATTTACCACTAGCCAAATGATGTTAACAAGCAGGAAGTTATTTACATCACTTTCCAAAACCGTTGTCGCGAGGGATATTTGGTGCTCATTAACACAGATAACATGCTGAATACGCGGGAAGAAGGTAAAATCGGGGAAGAATTAGCAATTGCTCATTTGCGGAAAGCCGGATACGAAATCGTTCAGAACAATTGGCACCTGCATCATCTGGAAATAGACATTGTCGCGCGACATCAAGGAGAATTGGTGTTTGTAGAGGTTAAATTGCGGCACAGCGACGAATTTGGAGACCCGGAATCGTTTGTTACCCGGAGCAAACAGAAACTTTTGGTTAGGGCGGCCAACTACTACATCGAACAACAGGAAATTGAAGCAGAGTGCAGGTTTGATGTCATCGGCATTTTGGCAAAAAACGGAAAATACAGTGTTCATCATATCGTTAATGCGTTCAGTCCGATAGAACACTGATGGTTCGGGGCTTTTATTACGTACCTTTGCGGAAATTATTATAACATGAGTACATACTCCGGCAGGAAGGGCGGCAAACGTTCTTCAAGCCCATCCGATTCAAAGCGAGGCGGTTCTAAGTCCTCGTACGGATCAAAAAAATCAAGTTTCGGTTCTGATCGTCCGGCTCGCGACAAAGATGGTTTCGAGAAAAAACGTAAATCGTTTGACGATCGCGGAGAACGCGGCAGCTACAAGAAGAAATCTTTTGGCGATGACGGCGGCGAACGCAAGAGTCCTTCATACGGAGATAGCAGCGAACGTGGTGGTTTCAAAAAGAAATCATACGGTGATGATGGCGGTGAACGCAAGAGTCGTTCGTACGGCGACAGCAAAGACCGCGGCGGTTTCAAGAAGAAATCATACGGCGATGATGATCGCGGTGAACGCAAGAGTCGCTCTTACGGCGACAGCAGCGAACGTGGTGGTTTCAAGAAAAAATCATACGGTGACGACGATCGTGGCGAACGCAAGAGTCGTTCATACGGTGATAGCAGCGAACGCGGCGGTTTCAAAAAGAAATCATACGGGGATGACAGCGGTGAACGCAAGAGTCGCTCGTACGGAGATAGCAGCGAACGTGGTGGCTTCAAGAAAAAATCTTACGGCGATGATGATCGTGGCGAACGCAAAAGTCGTTCGTACGGCGACAGCAAAGACCGCGGCGGTTTCAAGAAGAAATCATACGGTGATGACGGCGGCGAACGCAAGAGTCGCTCGTACGGCGACAGCAGCGAACGTGGTGGGTTCAAAAAGAAATCATACGGGGATGACAGCGGTGAACGCAAGAGTCGCTCGTACGGAGATAGCAGCGAACGCGGCGGTTTCAAGAAGAAATCATTCGGGGACAGCAGCGAGCGTGGCGGTTTCAAGAAGAAATCATACGGTGATGATCGCGGAGGATTTAAGAAAAGTTATTCCGATCGTAATGCCGGAGGACCAAAGCGTCGTTTCAGCGAATCGAAGTTCAGCAAAGACGAGGACGGACAAGAAGACGGTTGGGTAGAATTTGACGGACAGGAAGATGCTCAGGAATTTGTGAGCAAACAAAGCCGCAATAAGAAAGTATCGTACAAAGGCGATGCCAACGATAATGGTGCTATTCGCCTCAATCGTTTTATTGCCAATACCGGATTGTGTTCCCGTCGCGAAGCGGACGAGTTAATTGCTGCGGGTGCCGTAAAAGTGAACGGAAAATTTGTAACCGAATTGGGCACAAAGGTTACTCCGGGCGATACTGTTCATTACGGTGATCAGTTGTTACGTCGCGAAAGCTTTGTTTATGTGTTGCTCAATAAGCCAAAAGATTATATCACCACCACCGACGATCCGCAGGAACGCAGAACGGTAATGGAATTGGTAAAAGATGCCTGCAAAGAGCGCATTTATCCTGTTGGGCGACTCGACAGACAAACCGTTGGGCTGTTGTTGTTAACCAACGACGGCGATTTGAGCGAACGTCTGATGCATCCCAAATACGGTGTTCGCAAAATCTATCACGTTACGTTAGATAAAAACCTGAAAGCAGAAGACTTTGAGGCGATTTCTGAAGGTGTTACGCTGGAAGACGGACCAATTAAGGTGGATGAAATTAACTACGTGGGCGAAGGCACCGATAGAAAGCAGGTAGGCGTGGTATTACATTCGGGTCGCAACCGTATTGTGCGTCGTTTATTTGAACATCTGGGTTACAATGTGGTAACGCTGGATCGTGTGCTGTATGCAGGTTTGACGAAAAAGAACCTGGCTCGCGGCAAATGGCGTTTCTTAAGTACGCAAGAAATCGGCATGTTGAAAATGCAGGTTGGTGGCGACAAGAAGCAGAAGGCAAAAGGCGTGCGCAAGAAGGCGAAATAAGCTACATATTAACATTTTGCTATGAATACTTCGTTCATAGACATACGAAACGGGCCCTGTGCCCGTTTTATTTTTACCGTTAATCATGGAAGTTCAGCCAATAACGCCCGCAAAAAAACCCTGGTACAAAAGGCTGTTCAAGCTGTTCTTGTGGCTCAGCGGAAGTTTTGTGTTTCTACTGCTGGTTTTGGTTGGACTTATCTTCTTGTACGAAGACAAAATCAAAGCGTACGTTATTGAAGAAGTGAACGCCCGCTTGAATACCACCCTGTACATCGAACCACAAAACATTGACGTTACCTTCATCCGCAGCTTCCCACGGGTATCTGTAGAGTTTAACGATGTTGCGGCTCTGGATGCTATCAACATTAAAAATCGCGATACACTTTTCAGCGCCGAAAAAATTGCTTTAGAGTTTAGCGCTACCGATATTTTTAAAGGCAACTATTCCATTTCGCACATCTCGTTAAGCGATGGTACCGTCGCCATGTGGATTGACAAAAAAGGTCGTGACAACTTTCATTTTCTGAAACCTGCCGGTAACGACACGAGCAATTCCAATGTAGCGTTCAGTCTGGAAGAAATCAGCTTGCGCAATGTTGATTTTCAATTTAAAGATGCGCGCAGCAAAACCAAGTACCACGTGTATTTCACGGACGTATTATTTGGCGGCAACTTCACGGAACAACAATTTAATTTCAGTACCGAAGCAGATTTTATCGCACATGAAATAAAACTCGACAAAACAGCACTCTTCGCAGGAAAGAAAGGACATCTGCAACTGGAGGCCGATTGCAATACAGAAAGCGGCACGTACAGCATTACATCCGGCGATTTGAAAGTTGGTGCCTTGAAATTAAAATTATCCGGAACCGTCAATGATCAACCCAACAAACTTTTACTTGCATTAAAAGCCGAGGGAGAAGATGTAGATATTACTTCTGCCCTTTCGTTACTGCCATCTTCACAGCAAGAAGAAATTAAAGATTATGAAAGCGAAGGCGATTTCTATTTCGTTGCCGATATCAACGGCGCGTACAACGATTCCTTATCACCTGACGTAAAAGCCGATTTCGGAATTCGTAAAGGAGCAACCATCACACGTAAATCTTCCGGTGTTACACTACGCAACGTGCAGCTTGCAGGTAAATTCAGCAATTTAAAAGGTAAAGACGGTTTACGATTAACATCATTTCAAGCCAACACGGAACAAAGTTCGTTCTCCGGCAATTTCTCCATGGCTCCCTTTGACAATCCGGTGTACGAGGCACAAATTACCGGCAATCTTCAATTATCCGAATTGCAAAATTTTTTGGCCATCGATACCGTTGAAAGCATGACCGGTGCAGCAACCGTCAATCTTAATTTTAACGGAAAACCGGGACACTCCGGATCTCTTACTGCAAATGATTTACGCGCATTTAAAAGTTCCGGAAAAATGGAACTGAAGCAAGTTGCGGTAAAGTTTAAAGACGGAACGTTGCACGCCGATAGTGTAAACGGTAAAATGGATTTTGACGGAAACAATGTCGCAGTGCAGGAATTCAGCGGGCGCTACGGGCAAAGCGATTTTGTACTCAACGGCAACGTGCGCAATTTATTAGGCTATCTGTTCACTAAAGAAGAAGAATTGGTAATTGAAGCCGATCACGCTTCGCGTAAAATTAACCTGGATGAATTGCTGGCTGATGATCCTCAAAAATCGGCGAAAGCACAAAATTCGGAATACAAATTTCATTTGCCCGAACGTGTACGCGTGGTGTTAAACACCGCAGTGCGCGACATTCAGTTCCGACGCTTTAAAGCGACTTCCCTAACGTCAACCGTTACCATGAACGAACAACAACTGGCTGCAGAAGAAACGCAATTTACCACCATGGGCGGAGCGGTAATGGGCGCTTTGCATATTCGGAGCGGCAGGAACGATTCGTTGCTGATTACGGGTAATGCAAAACTTAGTCGTGTTGATATGAGTCAGATGTTTTATCAGATGGAAAATTTCGGACAGACTCCGGGAGAAGAAGCCATTGTAGATAAAAACATCAAAGGAAAAATTACGTCCGATATTGAATTCGTAACGGTCTGGAGCAACACGCTCAACATGAATGAAGACAAGCTGTACGCGTTTATGGATGTAACAATTGATCAAGGACAGTTAACCGATTTTTCTCCTTTGTACTCCTTGGCAAAGTTTATTAAGCTCGACGATTTGCGAGATATTAAATTCAAAACTTTAAAAAATCAAATTGAGATTCGAAATCGCATAATTACAATACCGAAGATGGATATTTTGTCGAGTGCGATCAACATCAGCATGGGCGGTACGCATAATTTTGACAATGTCGTTGACTATCACTTTACAATTGACCTGGACGAATTGAAATGGAAAAAAGCCAAAGCCGCGAAAAAGGAAAATTCTGAATTTGGCGTAGAAGAAAACGACGGCGGTCATCGCACGCGCTTATTCTTAACGATGAAAGGGCCGGTTGATAATCCGGACATCAAGTACGACACGAAAGGAGCCATTCAACAGATTAAAGATGATGTAAAAACCGAGAAGCAGAATATGAAAGTAATTCTGAATGAGGAATTCGGTTGGTTCAAAAAAGACAGCACCGTTACCGGTCAACAAACGCCCAAAGAAAACCGCAAGGACCGCAAGAAAAACGAGGAAGAAGGTAAATTTTCTATTGACAAAGGCTCAGGCAAGAAGGACGACGAGGAGGATGATTTTTGAGGGGTGTGTTTGGTACGGGATTTTGATTTGTTGTATATTTCTTTGGTGGTGTTTGGTAGAAATTTGCCCTTCAAAATAGCATTAATAAATTATACTCTAGCCAATAAATGATATGAAAGCTACTATTAAACTTGCGGCATTGGTAATCTTGTTAATGAGTTTAACATCTGTCAAGGGTGCAGAAAAAATAATTAAAGTTTTTTCTGATGATACACTATATACCGTTGATTCCAGAAATATTACTCTTTACAATAGACAAGTCTTTCTTTCTCGCGACTTTAAAGACAAATTGCCGGAAGGAACCTATGTTTTGTATACGGTAAAACGTAAGGACAGTTATAAACGCAATTTGGATAGATTTATTTATGCTATCGGCCAATTTAATAAAGACTCATTGCGTGAAGGTACATTCAGATATAATAGAACTTATGTTGGTAAGTGGAAGGAGAAAAAATACTTCTATTATTATACCTGTAATTTTCATAATGGCATTCTAGATGGTGTTTTTACATTAAAATACAGCAACGGCATTACACACCTTTCAGGTTCTTATAAAAATGGTTTACTAGATGGAGTAGTAATTAATGGTGTACTGTACGCCGAGACTACAACCTTCATGGTATATAAACAAGGTGTACTTTTTGAATGGTACATTCACAATAGAGAGAAGGTGTACATAAGTGGTGTTGGCATTGAATCATTTCGAAAAGCAAACGGCAGTAGTTTTTAGTTGGTAATGGACTAAATTATCACCTCCATCAAAATCCCTTTACAAATGGCCTTTTTACGAGGCGTTGTTCCTAATAGAATCAAAAACGCCAGATCAACATCAAAAACAAAATGAAATTATTAGTTTTAACTAATACTAAATAGGAGGAGCTTTCACTCGATGTATAGTTTGCAATAGGGAGCTCGGTGAACTATATTTAGGAAATATAATATAACTACCATTTCATGTTCGGATTATTTAACAAGAAAAGGTTTAACCCAACAGTTACCCCGGAGGATCAGGATTGGGTAGAAAAAAACCTGCTGTGGCTAATAGAAGTTTTTGGTTTGGAACGACTACGATCAAGGCCGCTTATTGAACCAACTGCAGATATTTTCCCTTATACTGATCTTAACAACCCTGAACAATTTCAAAGCCTTTTTGAGCAAGTATGTGGTTATTGGGAACTAGATCCTAACGAAATAGAAATTAATTTTTTTGATGACTTTCGCTCAAAACAATGGAGTACCTGGGTTCCTCACGCCAACGTTAATGAGCCTTCAGGGCTCTATAGCCCAATTTATACAACTGATGTCAAAAGGTTTAAAATACAATTGGCCAAGTCAAATCTTATGCACCCACAGCTTCTAGTTGCCGTTCTCGCCCATGAGTTGGCGCACGTGAAACTTTTAGGAGGTGGTTACCTAAATGTAAAAGCTCCGGATATGGAACCCATGACCGATTTGACAACTATGTACTTTGGATTTGGAGCATTTACAGCCAACTCATTGCAGACAAAAGACATTAATTGGATTAGCCGTTCCGGATACTTGCCGCCACAAGTTGTGAGCTATGTTAATGCCGCTATTTGCCATATTACTAAACACGATACTAGCAAATACATAGCTGTGCTGAATACCAATACTCGAGATTTGTTCAAACAGGATATAGAGTATCTCCAGAATACCGGTCATACATTACTTAACCAAGATCAAATTGCTAAGACAGATTTGTTACATCAGCTGCGCGCTAAAATCAATATGGGTTTTGAACATAAGCGTTATGATGATGTAGTTTCAGCCAGTCATCAACTACTTGAAATTAACCCTAAAGATGTTGCCGCGTTTAACAATATCGGTTATACTTTTTTGGAGCAAAAAAAATATAGTGAAGCTATAGTGGAATTTACTAAAGCCATTGAAATTGATCCGTACTGGGAGTACCCATATAATAACCGCGGTTATTGCAAGTTGCAGCTTGGAGATATAGAAGACGCCGGATTTGACTTATTTCACACGTTCGAAATGAACCCTGACAACCCCTTGGCATGGAGAAATCTTGGAGCCTATTACCTAGTCTTAAACGACTTAGATAAGGCCTTGGAGTATTTTGAAGGTGCGTTAAACCGACTTCCCGGTACTGAATTAATTAATTTCTATTTAGGGCATGTGCATCGCAGGCTGGGGAATGCAGAGCTTGCAGAAGAGTATTTTGACAAATCCCAAAAGCTTAACGAGCATAACTATTCAACGATAGAAGATAATTAAAATTAATTACGGGTTCTCTTCTATTGCACAATAAGCAGATATTAGTGCCACTCAAATATTCTTCGTATATCCAACTAACATGCGATCAGCTTCTACATTTCTAATTGAGGGTACCAAGCCGCAAGATAATCCCCAAAGTAACATTAGAATTTATGTGAAAGAATATACGTTTCTCCTGCTTATTTTGCTTACTAGTTTCTTGATAACGAACTGCACCAGCACCACTACAAACCTGAATAATATAACTTCAGTTCATAAAGGGAATAAGTTGACTCAAAAAGTCACAAAAAGAACAGATTATAATCAACATGGCCAAATCGTAATGCTTATTAAATGGTACACCAATAGTAAACCCAAATATTCATGTACACATGCGAAAAATGGTAATAAAGCAACAGAATATTTTTACAATAGAAAAGGTAAAATTCGAAGAAAAAAAACCTACTACATCTCCGGTGAATTGTACTTCGATTTTAAAGTCCATGAGGAAACTAAGGTCTATGAATTTGATAATGGCGATACTACCATTGCAACTAAACTATCCGGTAAAGGAGCATTCTATTATACCTCAGGGCAGATAAAAGAAAAAGGAACAATTATAAACAGCACTAAAGTCGGTACTTGGATATCCTATGATAGTTTAACTCAAGTGAAATCAGAAATAAAATATTGATAAGATTCCATTACGCGCAATATATCTAAATCTGTTAATCCACCGCGCTATTTCATGCATCAAAAGCTTCTGTATAAATGCTGAGTTTAGAGGAACTTCCAAAATCGGTTTAACTTAATAGAATTTGAATAGGTGACAATTAAACTTCGAATTGTTGAGTTTTGTAAAAAAATAACAACTAAGCATTTATTTGTTTTTTTTTCAATATTACTTATAGTTGGATTTATAAGATCGTGCGTACGCATTTCAACAGAACCTGCATATACAATCGGAAGAATATATAAAATTGTAGAAAAAAGATACGAGTATAATATAGATTATGTGTATTACGTTGACGGGAAAACATATGAAGGTTTTTGTGGAATACCAAAAGTGGTGAGGCTTGGCGAATCCGTTTTGCTTAAATTCTCTAAAAAATATCCGGATGAGTCAGATATTTTATTTGAATACATTGTAACTGATAGCATAATTCCTAATGGTCAAGTTTGGGAAGAAATACCGAAGAAAATAGTTAAGAAAAGAAAACTTCCCACTCTTTAATGAAACTCCATACCTGTTATGTATCAAATTTTAACAACATCAGAAACGAAATGAAATTCTTAGTTTTAACTAATACTAATTAGGGAAGCTTTCACCGCCACCAATTCTATATGTAAGATTCCGTTCTGCATGTCTTCCGAAAATAATACCTTTTCCAAAAGGATCATGACTATAGCTTTTGTCTAAATGAGATACACCATACTTCTGTTAATCACTATCCTTCTCATTTCATGCGACTTGAGCAATAACTCTCCTCAAATACCGAAAGAAATGCAGCATGTCATTTATCAAGTTACATCTAAGACGTGCTTTAATAAACCTACTTACGCATTTAAAACAAACAGTTTTGTTTATGGTCCAAAATTAAACTACAACTTCTTCGTTCAAATAAATAACGATTCACTGCACATTATAAATTCGCAAAGTTGCCAAATCGACACTACACTCCTTCCTTCAAATTCTATTGATCTTGCGGGGTTGGAATTAAATCCGATTAAAAACAAGTTGCTTTACTTCTATAGATGGATTTTCTATGAATCAGATTCTGCAACAACTGTTGTAATTGCAGAAAATAACATGATTTGCGGAATAGTTACTCATTTGGTTAAACTTAATGATCCGGATACTAAGACAATTGAGGTGAACTATTTGTTAGGAGAGGACTTGTTTTATAAAATAAAGCCCGGTTACAATTGTCAAAGCAAGATCATTCATTACAAGAACTTCGTGCCATCAAAGTACTTATTGAAATGAAGTAAAAACGAACCGGTGTAACATATAAAACTAAAGTCTATTTATATGTGAATTGTTTTATTTACACGTCCGCGTGAGGGATAGCAGCGGAAAGCCCGGAGGCCCGAATACTTTCGGGACGAGGACTTGCAGCGAATAGCCCGACCCGACCTTTTTCGGGAGGGACACGCCCAAATAATTTAATAATATAAAAATGCAACACTAACCTTTACGCGCATATTGGCAGTTGTTCTAATTCGTCTGTTAGCCATACACTTTCATGTAGCGATTTTTGATCCGCGATATAATCCAACTCATGCTTTACCTGTGAAGGAGATACAGCATACGCAACATATCCCTTTTGCCATGTAAAACGGATTGAAGTCAGACGCTCTTGATTAATGAAGTGAGAAGAACTTCCCTTCACTTGTTTAAGAACCTGAGCTAAACATTTATTGGGATTAAGTTCAAACAAGCAATGTACGTGATCGGGAATTCCATTTATTAGTTTAACAGGACATTCGAGTTCGTGAAACTCTTGGACAATAGTTTTATAAATAATTTGTTCTATTTCAGGTGTGATAAGCGGCCAACGATCTTGTGTGGTCCAGATAGCGTGAATGAGGACTTTGTTTCGGTGATGTGACATAGAAAAAAATTAAAACGTAAAATGAAATAAATGAAATTGTACAACTAAACTTTCTTAATCAAAAAGCCCACGATTTAAATCGTGGGCTGCTCGTAATGTTCGACAAATATATGGCCGTAAATTTTTGGAAGTCAAGTATTGCCTCGTAAAAAATTCTTCAACTTTTCAACATCAGTTGGCGAAATTCCTTGCCTACCGCTACCTTCGTCTCACGTGACTCACGATTTAAATCGTGAGTCGACACCGGAAATAACAACCTAAAACTCTGCGTTTTTCGGTGTACGCGGGAACGGTATTACATCGCGAATATTGGTCATCCCGGTTACGAACAACATCAAGCGTTCGAAACCTAACCCAAAGCCGCTATGCTCGCACGCTCCAAACTTGCGGGTTTCCAAATACCACCACAACGACTCTTCGGGAATTTCCATTTCCTTTACGCGACGGTATAACTTATCGTGATCTTCTTCACGTTGGGACCCTCCGATGATTTCACCAATCCATGGAAACAAAATATCCATAGCGCGAACGGTTGTTCCGTCGTCGTTAAGTTTCATGTAAAACGCTTTGATGTCTTTCGGGTAATTGGTAACAATAACGGGACCGTTGAAATGTTCTACCAAATAGTTCTCGTGTTCCTTCTGCAAATCTTTACCCCACTCGGGCTTGTATTCGAACTTGCGGGACGTCATGGCGCCGAGCAAAATTTCGATGCCTTGCGTGTAACTGATGCGCGTGAAAGGACGATCGACAACCGACTCCAAACGTGCGATCAACTCCTGATCGTAGGTGTCGTTCAAAAACTGAAGATCGTCTTTGCAATGCGACAATGCGTAGTTCACTAAATATTTCAACATGTCTTCTGCAAGATTCATGTTGTCGTTGATGTCGTAAAATGCAACTTCCGGTTCAATCATCCAGAATTCGGCCAGATGTCGCGGTGTGTTGGAGTTTTCGGCACGGAATGTAGGACCGAATGTGTAAATACGACCGAGGCCCATAGCACCCAGTTCGCCTTCCAACTGACCGGAAACAGTAAGGTTGGTTTCTTTTCCGAAAAAGTCTTGCTCGAAATCGATTTTACCTTCCGTTGTTTTAGGCAAGTTATGCAGATCCAATGTTGTTACGCGAAACATTTCACCTGCGCCTTCCGCATCGGAACCGGTAATGATGGGCGTGTGTAAATTGAAAAAATTGCGGTCGTTAAAAAACTTATGAATGGCGAACGACATGTGGTGACGAATGCGGAAGATGGCTCCGAATGTATTGGTGCGCGTACGCAAGTGTGCTTTCTCGCGCAAAAACTCCAGCGGCAGTGTTACCGGCTTTTTGTCTTTGCTGTCTTGTCCGCGTTTTTGCAAGGGATATTCTTCCGGATCGCAATCGCCGAGAATGGTGATTTCTTCCGCAAGAATTTCTATGGATTGTCCTTTTCCTTGCGACTGCACCAAGGTGCCTTTCACCTCGATACAAGCGCCTGTAGCGCCGGCGCGCTTCAAGGTTTCTTCGTCGAATTTGTTAGTGTCCGCAACAGCCTGAATATTCTTAATGGTGGAGCCGTCGTTAATGTGAATAAACTGCACATACTTGTTGCCTCGTGCACTGCGCACCCATCCGCGCGCTGTAGCGGGGCGATCCAATTCCGTTGCATGTAAAAGTTCCTTAACGAGTTCGTGTGCCATAATGATGCTGATTTTGAGAGCACAAAAGAACGAATTTTTAGGCAGAGGCGGGCTAATGAAATTGCTTCGGCATGTCGGGCAATGTTAAGGCAAGGTTATTCTTGTACCTACACGGAAAATATTTTTGTGTTTGCAGTTTCCATTTTTTATGCCTGATTTTCAATTGTTTACATCGTATAATATTGCTTTTGAACTGCTTTTTTACAAAAAAAGTTGTTTGGAAACTTTGCCAACGTTTTTTGTTTCCATAGTTTTGCTGCCGTTTTACCATGGAACCGAAAGAAAGAATACTACACGCTGCAGCTGAACTCTTCTTCCGATACGGAATTAAGAGCATCACCATGGATGAAATTGCCAAGCATTTATCCATGTCGAAAAAAACGATTTATCAATTCTTCCGGGATAAAGATGAAATCGTTCACGAACTATTGGCGAAAGATTTGACACAACACATGTGCGACTTCACGGAGATTTCTCAAACTTCAAATAACGTTGTTGAGGAAGTGTTTTTGCACATGAAGAAGATGCACGCCGTGTTCAGCAACATCAACCCCAACATCTTTTACGATCTGCGAAAACATCACCCGAAAACATGGAGTATGTTTCACAATTTCCGTTGCAACTACGCGTACGAAATGGTGAAAACCGCCCTGGATCGTGGACAAGAACAAGGTTTTGTGCGAAAAGATATTGATACCGGACTGATGGCAAAGTTTCGCATTGAACAAATGGATTTGGCATTTAACCCCGATTTGTTTCCTCCGGACAAATACAGAATTCTTGATGTGCAACTGGCGTTTACCGAGCACTTCCTTTACGGGATTTGCACGCTGAAAGGACACAAGCTGATTAATAAACACAAACAAATTACGGAAGAAGAATAATTATACTTCAAATACGACTATACAACAGCATCCGCAATAAACTCAACTATATGAAACCAACAACACGTATTCTGCTCAGCATCGCCTTTCTGGCCTCGTATGCTCAGCTTAATGCACAAGACAAAAAAGACACCGCTACCTACAACTTTACGTTGAAACAAAGTGTCGATTACGCCTTGCAACACAACACTACAGTGCTCAACGCGCGCTTGGATGAAGTTGCAGCAACTCAAAAAGTAAAAGAAGTCATCGGGATCGGTCTTCCGCAAATCGACGGTTCCTTTCAGGTACAAAACTTCTTAGACATTCCAACATCACTGATTCCTGCCGAAATTTTCGGAGGTCCTCCGGGAGCTTTTATTCCGGTGCAATTCGGAAC
>CALJIF010000091.1 GCA_937974275.1 uncultured Flavobacteriales bacterium | reverse complement strand
AGTGCCTTCTTGCGCTGCTCTTCCGGAAGATCCATTACCATCGTGGCTAGTACCGCGGCATTATCCACGGACAATAAACTCTCGATCAGAATCAGATTCAGAATGATCAGCAATCCTGCAGTTGGATCGGGACCTAAAATGGTGTGTATGATATCCATCGCCGCGAAGATACGCAGGTTAATCCAAGAATAATGAAGTTGTTATCGGCTTTAACACTCCCGATTGTTGTGCAGTATCAAACAAAATCCGAATTGCTCTTTTCCCGCTTTCTCCCAAACTCACGGAATGTTGATTAACGTATAACTGTATGTGTTGTTTCATCACCGACTCCTCCATTTCCTGTGCATGCTCTCGCACATAAGGCATGGACGCCTCGGGATGAACGAAAGCATATTCAACACTTTCACGAATTAATCGACTGATTTTGTGCTGAAGTGCATGAGGTAAATCCCTTCGAATAGCAATTCCCCCCAATGGAATTGGTGCATGATACGTGGTTTCCCACCAATCACCAAGATCAATGATCTTTACCAAACCTTTCCGCTCGTATGTAAATCTGTTCTCGTGAATGATGAGACCTGCGTCAACCTCACCGCTTAGCACAGCATCTTCAATTTCGGAAAATAGCATGATGCGCTTATCCGTTATTGCAGGAAATGCAGTACTTAACAAAAAATTAGCCGTGGTGTACTTTCCGGGAATTGCAACACTAAGATCGCCTGACAATAAACGTTCTTCCGCAATCGGTGATTTTGAAATCAGTAGTGGTCCGCAATGATTACCCAATGCACTTCCTGCATCCGCCAATACATATTTGTCCGCACAGTAACCAAAAGCATGAAAACTCAATTTTGTCACCATGGGCTTTCCGGCAAAGGCTTCTTTGTTCAGCGCTTCAACATCAGCTAACTGCACATCAAACTCCAATCCCTGCGTATCAATTCTATGATGAATCAATGCATCAAAAATGAAACAATCGTTCGGGCAAGGCGAATACGCCAGCGTTATGATTTGTTGTTCAGCCATTGCAACACCACTTCGTTAAGAGATTTAATCGCTTCATTCAACTTCCAGTTTTCACGATTTCTGCGTTCCACGTAATTCGATATGGAACGAATCGCAACGAAAGGTATATTCAGCGATTTGCACACATAAAACACCGCAGCACCTTCCATTGTTTCAATAACTGCCTGAGATGATTTCTTCAAATGTTCAATCGATGCATCATTACCGTGAACTCGATTAACGGTTATTCCTGACACTTGCTCCAGATTGAATTCTTTCGCAACACCCGTATCATTCCACAATTGTCCCTCAACAAACAAGTTGGCATCAATAGATGCTATATTCATCTTGTGCCAAGGAATAAATTGTTCTCCGTCTTCTACGCCTAATTCATATAAGGAATCGGAAGTAACTGTTACCACTTGAGTTAGTGCAAGTTCACGACTTATTGCACCGGCAATTCCTACGTTAACTACAAGATTATATTTTTTCCGGGTCAGAATTTTTGTCAGTGAAAAAGTTGTAGCCACCATGCCAACTCCGGTTACCACAAAATGAACCGAATTTGACCCAACAGTTGCCTCCCAAAAATCAACATGAGTTTCAATTGCACCGGCTGCAGTTAACAGGGGCTCAATTTCAAATTTAGTGGCAGCAACAATTAAAATATCCATAGGCGAATACTGCGCAAAGGTAAGGAGTACTCCTCCAATTCATCGTATATTTGCAGGATATGATGTATATAACACGCAGGGAACGATTTACGGCTGCACACCGATTGTATCGTCCGGAATGGTCGGATGAAAAAAACACCGAAGTTTTCGGAGGATGTGCTAACCCGAATTGGCACGGACACAACTACGAAATTTTCGTAACGGTGAAAGGCGAGGTGAATGAAGAGTTGGGATACGTGATGAACCTGAAGGATCTCAGTAAGATTTTAAAGGAACACGTCATCAGTAAGATGGATCATCGCAATTTAAATTTAGATGTAGATTTTCTTAAAGATGTAATGACTTCCACAGAAAATGTAGCCATCAAAATTTGGGAACAAATTGAAGGTCCCATTGCCGAACTGGGAATTCAATTGCACTGCGTTAAAATTGCGGAAACGGAAAATAATTATGTTGAATACTACGGTAAACAATAAATCGTAGTCACCTGCGACTAATGACTTATGGAAGAAGAATTCGGATACCAAAAGATTGATAAGTACAACAAAACCGTGATTGACAGCATGGCGGCGAAGTATAAGATCATTCTGGAAGAGTTGGGAGAAAATCCTAATCGCGAGGGGTTGGAAAAAACACCCGAACGCGTAGCTAAAGCTATGCAGTTCTTAACACACGGCTATGACTTGAGTCCTGCAGATATTTTAAAGTCGGCCATGTTTAAGGAAGATTACAAGCAGATGGTGATCGTGAAGGACATCGAGGTGTACTCCATGTGCGAACACCATTTGTTGCCGTTTTTCGGGAAAGCCCACGTGGCATACATTCCTAATGGATATATTGTAGGACTGAGTAAAGTTCCGCGTATTGTGGATGCATTCGCGCGTCGCTTGCAGGTGCAGGAACGATTAACAACTGAAATTCGCGATTGTATTCAGGAAACATTGAATCCATTGGGAGTTGCCGTTGTAATGGAAGCACAACATTTGTGTATGCAAATGCGCGGAATTCAAAAACAAAATTCGGTTACTACTACATCTGCATTCACCGGCGAGTTTCTCAATGAAACTACGCGTTCAGAATTTATCAGCTTGATCGGATCAAAACTTCATTAATTGTTATAACATGAGCAACATTCAGAATTCATTCAACTTTAACAACAGCAATACCTTCGGAACTTCTTCCGAAACTGCCGTAAAAACATTCATGACACAGGTTTTTGCCTGGATGAGCGGCGCCTTAATGATTACTGCATTGACATCGTATTTATTCGGCAATATTTCGTCCTTGCTGAGCGTGTTGTACCGAATTGACGGTGATGCGATCATCGGAATGACTCCTATCGGTTGGGCAGTTGTGTTTGCGCCACTGGCATTGGTGATGGTAATGTCCTTCGCATTTAACAAGTTATCGTTTCCGGCATTAGTTGGTGTTTTCATGCTGTATTCAGCTGTTAACGGTATGAGTTTAAGCACCATTTTTCTGCGTTACGAGATGTCACTTATTGGCGTTGCATTCGCAATTACCGCAGGCATGTTTGGTGTAATGGCTGTCATGGGATTTGTCACAAAAGCCGACCTCAGTAAATTCGGCTCTATTTTATTTATGGGTCTGATCGGTATCGTTATCGCATCATTAGTAAATATGTTCATAGGCAGCAGCATGTTGGATTACATAATTTCATTCGTTGGCGTTGCCGTGTTTACCGGGTTAACCGCATACGACGTGCAAACGTTAAAAAATATTGCAGCCGGAAACGAATACGGAGAAGCCACCATGAGTAAGCTGGCCGTGATGGGTGCGCTGCGTTTATATTTAGACTTCATCAACTTGTTCCTGATGATCTTGCGACTTTTAGGTCGTCGCGATTAATACGAAAGGTCCGGTTTTGCCGGACTTTTTTTCAAAACAACCCAAACAATTATGCTAAAAATTCTAATCGTTGAAGACGAAGTAAAAACAGCTGAATCCATCAGTCAGGCGTTATCTGAAGAAGGATATGATACTGCTACGGCTTACGATGGAACAACAGCATTGAACGCTTTGCTCAACCAAACATTCGATTTGCTGATTACCGATATCATCTTACCCGGCATTAGCGGCATTGAATTATGTAAGGAAGTGCGAAAGATCAACGACACAATGCCCATTCTTATGCTTACCGCTCTTGGAAGCATTGATGATAAAGTAGCTGGACTGGATGCAGGTGCAGACGATTATTTACCGAAGCCTTTCGAGTTAAAAGAGTTATTTGCACGTGTCAAAGCTCTTTTGAGAAGAAATCATCATCACGCATCCCCAATTCTTACGATCGCCGATCTTACGCTTAATCTGGATACCAAAACAGCTAACCGCAGCGGCAAAGAAATTTCTTTAACGGCGAAAGAATTTGCGTTGTTGGAATTTATGATTCGTAATCAGGGTCGCGTTTTGTCAAAAGATTTGATCGCAAGCAAAGTCTGGGGAATTGATTTTGAATCCGGCACAAACGTAGTTGAAGTGTATGTAAATTATTTACGCAAAAAAATTGACAAAGACTTTCCTACGAAGCTGTTGCATACTCAATTTGGATTAGGATACATCTTGAAAGAGAGCTGATGCAAATTCGCACACGACTAACTTTACAATTCACCGGAATCGTTGCCTTAATTTCTCTACTGGCACACCTTTCCATTTACTTCTTCGCATTTCAGTACCGTAAAAATCAATTTACCGAACGATTGGCAGATAAGGCGATAACAACTGCCGAGTTATTGCTGAAGGTTGATCAGATTACACCGGAACTACTTAATATCTACAACCAATACAACAAAGACATTCTGCATAAAGAGTGTATTGCAGTGTTTAATTATCGCAACGAGGAAGTATATTCCAGCAATAAGTTCATTCACTTCAATCCTGACTGGACGTTGCTGAACGAGGTTCGCGCATACAAAGAAATAAGCTGGCAAGAAGGTGAATTCGAAATTGTTGGGGTGGTGTATACCACAAAAAACAATCGCTTTGTTGTACTAGCAGGCGGTATTGATATTTGGGGCAATCAGAACTTGCTTTACATTCGAAACATCCTTTTCACGAGTTACATTATTATCCTTTTAGTAGTAATGATTGCGGGATGGATTTTCTCCGGTCGCGCTTTAAAACCCATCAAAGCCATCATTTCGGAAGTCAATACCATTTCTGCTACGAACTTAAGTACACGTCTGGATGAAGGTAATCGAAAAGACGAATTAGCCCGTTTGTCGTCAACATTCAACGGAATGCTGGATCGTTTGGAAAACGCTTTTCGCTTGCAGAAAAGTTTTGTGGCGAATGCATCGCACGAGTTAAAGAATCCGTTAACTATAATTCGTTCTCAAATTGAATTGTCATTATTGCGTGAACGCAGTCCTGAAGAGTACCGGAAAACACTACAGTCGGTATTGGAAGACATGAAAAATCTGGCTTCCATCTCCGATCGTTTAATGCAACTGACACAATTGAGTGCAGATGATTTACGTATTCAATTTGAGCCGGTTCGATTAGATGATCTGATGTGGGAACTTACCACAGAATGCAGTCAGAAGCATCCTGAGGCAGTGATTAAGTTCGCGCCCGAGTTGCCTGATGATGCGGATACATTGATTGTGCAGGGAGATAAACATTTACTACACCTGGCTATTTTAAATCTCATCGAAAACGGATTAAAGTTTTCCAATCCTCCTGCTGTGGAATTAACACTGAAAGTCACGGCATCAGGAATTGTGATTCAAATTATGGATAAAGGCATCGGAATTCAGAAAGATGATTTGAAAAATATATTTCAGCCATTTTATCGCGGCAACAACACTTCCAGTGTTTCAGGACATGGTATCGGCCTTTCCATAGTTCAGCGCATTGTAACCTTACACGGCATGAAAATCGATGTAAACAGTACACCCGGAAAGGGAACTACGTTTACCGTTTCTATACCGAGATCTTAAAAAAATAAAGAGGCGTAGCTGAAACAACCACGCCCCTTTATCGGAGTAACCAATCTCCATTAGTTTGAATCAATCAAACTAAACAACCAACCTAACTAATGACACCCTCAAAATTACTTTCAGCATCTTAGAAAGTCCTTAAATGCAACATTTTTTAAGAAACTTCTAAGGAATGAATGCGCTGTATTTTTCGCTGTTCCTCTTTTGAGCATTGCTTATATTCGCACCACCAAAACAAGAAATCGATGAAAAAAGCATACATCTTTCCGGGCCAGGGCTCGCAGTTTAGCGGCATGGGCAAAGAACTTTACGAATCTAACACTATCGCGAAAGAACTCATGGAGCAAGCCAACTCCATCCTGGGATTCCGTCTTACCGATATTATGTTTAGCGGAACCGATGAAGAATTGAAGCAAACCAAAGTGACTCAACCCGCTATTTTTCTTCACTCCGTGGCTTTAGCTGCAACATTGGACGATTCTTTTCAACCGGATATGGTTGCAGGACACTCGTTGGGTGAATTTTCCGCACTTGTCGCGAATAAAACATTACGTTTTGAAGATGCTGTGCAACTCGTGTACAAACGTGCCATGGCGATGCAAAAAGCTTGTGAGGCACAACCTTCTACTATGGCTGCAGTTCTGGGAATGGATGATAGCAAAGTGGAAGAAATCTGTGCACAGGTAACTAATGAGGTAGTTGTTGCAGCAAATTATAACTGTCCGGGCCAATTGGTAATTTCCGGAAGTATTGAAGGAATTAACCAAGCAGTTGAGTTATTAAAGGCTGCGGGCGCTAAGCGTGCGCTGGTTTTGCCTGTAGGTGGCGCATTTCACTCACCTTTAATGGAACCTGCCCGCGCAGAATTGGCTGACGCAATAAACGCGACTCAGTTCTCTACTCCTATTTGTCCGGTTTACCAAAACGTAAACGCAAAAGCAGTAGTGAGTCCGGAAGAAATTAAAGCCAACCTGATAGCACAGTTAACAGCCCCTGTGCGTTGGACACAAACAGTGCAAAATATGACGACTGACGGAGCAACGAACTTTATTGAAGTTGGCCCCGGCAAGGTGTTACAAGGACTCGTGAAAAAAATCAGTCCTCAAGCGGAAGCCGCCAGCGCTTAAACTTATACACACCACATTGCGAAAAACACCATTTAACCCAATATAAATGGTGTTTTCGCGTTTTATACCTTAGTACAAAACTATTTTACATGAGACTTCTGTTCGCTGTTATTATTTGTTGTGCAACTTTCAATACTGCATCTGCTCAATTTTTCAAAGGTTGGGGAATCATGGCGGGAATTACTCCGGCACGTCAGCAATGGAAAGGGCCACTCGCTGAACCGGGTAAACACAAGTTTCTGATTCGTTACAACGCTGAAGTATTCGGAGAATTCGGAGATCATCCGACGTTCAGATGGGTAACGGAATTACAATACAACGGTAAAGGCGATCGTTTCAAAACTGAAGCAGGAACAACCAAATTCAAAAACGATTATTTCGCATGGAATAATTACCTCATGATTCGTAAAGAACTCTTCGCAGTTATTCCATACTTGAAAGTTGGACCGCGATTAGAATATGTGTGGAGAACAGCTCAAAACTTCAACACATTACACATTACCGGTTCTGCCGGAGCAGGCGTAGAATTTGTAGCCTACGGACCTGTTAAGTTTTTAACGGAAATGCATTGGGTTCCCGATATCACACGTTCAACCAACAGCGATGTGCTTAAGATTCGTCAAAACGCATGGGAACTTCGTGTCGGGATAAAGTTCGCCTTTAAAGGAGGAAGTGAAGCATGTCCTCCGGTTTACAAATAATATTCCTTCCTGGACTTCGTAAATTAGCCGTATGAGGAGATTTGCGTGTCTGTGGGTGATCATGTTGTTGGCTGTTCAATTGTTCGGACAGCGTTACACATTGCGTATTGTTGAAAATACTGCTTCACCTGATGGCGTTATTGATGCAACTTCCAAATCACAACAATTCAAGTCGGCAGTAGCGAGAACTAAATTCGTCAACGATTTATTGATTGATCTCCGCAAACAAGGTTACGCTGCTGCTCGAATTGACAGCACCATTGCGGATTCGCTGCAACAAACCGTGTTCATATCGCCCGGGGTTTCCTACCAGTGGGCACAAATCCGTAAAGGCAATGTCGACGAGAATATTCTCAACGAAACCGGATTTCGTGAACGCAACTGGAATAATAAGCCGTTGCATATGGATGATGCCGTTCGTCAACAGGAAAAAATTTTGGTATGGTGCGAAAATCATGGATTTCCATTTGCTACCATTCAATTGGATAGCATTCAAGAAATATCTCCCGGAAATATTGCAGCCGCACTCGTGCTGCATAAAAATCGAAGAGTACTGTTTGACAGTATTGAAATAAAAGGCAACGCCAAGATTGCCAAAAACTTTATCTACAATTACGTTCAGGTGCGTCCCGGAGATCTGTACAACGAGAGCGTAGTACGTCAAATTTCTAAACGATTGCGAGAATTAAATTTCTTGAAAGAATCCAAACCTTTCGAAATCATATTCACCGAGAAGTATACCAAACTTACATTGTACCTCGATAAAAAACCTGCAGGACAATTTGATGGAATTGTAGGTATGTTACCCGATGCCGCTACCGGTAAGATTTTGTTCACGGGTGATGCCAATCTCCGATTATATAACAGCATCGGAAAAGGAGAACATTTTGCACTCAACTGGAGAAGATTGCGCGAACAAACTCAAGATCTGAAAGTGCGCGTAACGTATCCGTATTTGTTGCGAACACCATTGGGAATAGATTATGGCATCAAGCTTTATCGCAGGGATACCACGTTTATTGATGTCAACCAATCGTTTGGCTTGCAATATTTATTCAGCGGAAACAATAGTGTAAAGGCATTCGTGAATCGACGCAGTGCGACATTACTTTCCGCAGCTTCTTTTGCTAATGCTACTGCACTGCCACCATTTGCCGATATAAGAACAACATCTTACGGTTTAGGCTGGAACCTGATGAATTTTGATTATCGTTTCAATCCACGTTCCGGCGGTCAACTGAACATAATGGCAGATGCGGGAAACAGAATTATTGAACGCAATGCGCGCTTAAATCCCATAGTTTATGAAAATGTAGCGTTACGTTCCATTCAATACAGCAGCGAATTGTTGATGGAATACTTTATTCCGTTATTCAAACGTTCTGCTTTGCGTGCAGGATTTCAGGGCGCTTGGCTGTACAACAACACGATGCTTTTCCGAAACGAATTGTTCCGCATTGGTGGACTTAAATCCATTCGAGGGTTTGACGAAGAATCCATTTTTGCTTCGGTGTATACGATAGGAACGATCGAATACCGATTATTGCTGGAAGAAAATTCTACACTTTTTCTTTTTAGTGATGTTGCCTGGTATGAGAATACCATGAAAGATGAATACGTAACAGATACGCCATACAGTTTCGGTGCCGGAATTAACTTTCAGGTAAAAGGCGGCATCTTCAATTTAACTTATGCCTTAGGAAATCAATTCAATCAAGGCATACAGCTGCGTTCCGGTAAAATCCATGTTGGTTTTATCGGATTGTTTTAAAATTCTTTAACGATTGACATTGTTTGCGTCGTTACTTCGATCGTAATACTTGCGAACTTTGCACCATCAATTCAATCGTTATGACTACTATCACACAGCATCCTCCGCTCATTCAACCACTTTCATATACGCAATACCGCCAACATGTTACTGAACTGGCAGCCGAAGGAAAAGTAACCGGTCATCAGCAAAGTGAATCATTGCTAAACTACACTAACCTCAACATCAAACGTATGGATCGTTGGGACAAGACTATAGTACTTCAGGACGAAGTAACAGCTGCAATCGAGAAGCAACAGCAAACTACGTTATGGGTTGTATTGTCACAAGGTTGGTGCGGCGATTGTGCGCAAATTGTTCCTGTATTCGGCAAAATTGCTGCAATAAGTAACGGCAAAATCAATTTGCAAATTATCAACTCCGATGATAATCCGGAATGGTTGGATCGCTACTCGGTAAACGGAATTCGTTCTGTGCCCAAACTGATAGTCATTAATCCTGCTAATGGGGAAACATTGGCTGTGTGGGGCGCACGGCCGCAAGGCGCGCAGAATATTCTAAAAAAATGGAAGAGTACTCCGGACATGACCCGCGATCAATTTGAACTGGAGTTGCACACCTGGTATGCAAAAGATAAAACGCATCAAATCCAACAGGAATTAGCTGCACTTCCGATCTGGATATAGACCTATGCTAAGCGCACTATTCTGATTAACTTTACCGCATGCGAATGTTGGTGAACAAGTACTCTATTATCCTGCAGGTAGTGGTGTCCGTTGTGGCATTGCAATGTCGGCGACAAACACCAACCATTACCCGTCAAAATTTCGCGCCGTATTACGCACCGGATAAGAAACCTTTGCAACCTTCTTATGTGGTTTATAATGTGAGCGACAGCGTTTCCCGCTTGTATTTCAGTGTGCAGTCCAATGATTTGTTGTACGCACGAAACGAACAGGAAAATAATTACTTCGCGCGTATTCTCCTCAACTACGTGGTCCATCCGCTCAATGCTAAAAAATTTGTAGCCGATAGCGGACATGTGGTAATGAGCGATGTCAACGATCCCGGAGTGAACAAAATTCTGGCAGGCGCCATTGATTTCGATTTAACTACTCCGGGTAAATATTTCCTCGAATTGACATTCAGAGATCTGAATAAAATGACCATCAGTCATAATATTTTATATCTCGACAATTCTTCAGTTGATGCAAAAAATAATTTTCTGATTACGCCTGCAGGTTCTGAAACACCATTCTTCAGAAATTATCTGGACTCCGGAGAATTAATTGCCGTGCGTCATCGCCAGCCGAAAGTGCAAGCCTTGTATTTTCATTATTACAAAAATGAATTTGGTCCTGCGCCTCCGCCTTATGCAGCCTTAGGACCGTTGCCATTCCCGGCTCCGGATAGTGTCTGGGCATTGCATCCTTCGCAAGCTGAAGCCATTTCACTCGATCGTCCCGGTTACTACATCATCAGCACTTCAAAGGATTCGCGTAACGGAACTACATTGTGCCGTTTTCATCCCGACTATCCGAAGGTTACAGAAGTGAATCAATTGATTTATCCGTTGCGATACTTAACTACCAAACAAGAATATCAGGAAATGTTAACCGCATCCAATAAGAAAAAAGCAGTGGATGATTTTTGGTTAGGAAAAGGTGGCAGCGAAATGCGGGCACGTGAACTTATCAGACATTTTTATTTTCGCGTTGAAGCGGCGAATCGTTTGTTTAGTTCTCACAAAGAAGGCTGGAAAACAGATCGTGGTATGATTTATTTGATATTCGGTCCACCTTCGAGTGTATATCGCAATGCGGATAGTGAAACCTGGTTTTATGGAACAGAAGGCGCCGGTAATTCCTTATCGTTCATTTTCCGAAGAAATAGTGACGGCATCACTGATGCTGAATTTGTATTAGACCGCAGCATGAATTATAAAGTCGCCTGGATACAAGCTGTTGACATGTGGCGACAAGGACAAGTATATACCGCCCGATAGTGAGAAGACATTACGATTCAAAACCGCAACCGAACCACGACCTGATTTATGGCTTTCATGCCGTAACGGAAGCCATTACCTCAGGAAGAACAATCGATAAATTGTTTATTCAGGAGGGATTGAAAGGAGAACACTTTTCCGAGATTCGTCGCCTGACTAAAGAACACGGTTGTTTTTATCAAATGGTGCCCCTATCCAAAATTGAACGACTAGCACCGGGTAAAAATCATCAAGGTGTTGCTGCATTCCTGTCGCCTGTTACATTTAGCAGAATTGAAGAAGTATTACCTGCAATATTTGAAAAAGGAGAAACACCACTGATTCTAATTCTCGATCAGATAACAGATGTAAGAAACTTTGGCGCGATAGCCCGAAGTGCCTCTTGTGCCGGCGTTCATGCAATTGTTATTCCTAGTCGCGGGGCCGCAGCAGTTAATGAAGATGCGGTTAAAACTTCCGCCGGTGCTTTACACTCCATGATTATTTGTAAAGAACACAACCTAAAAGATACCATTGAATATCTCAAATCTTCGGGATTGCGCATCGCAGGTTGCACGGAAAAAGGCAGTGAAGTGTATTACGAAACTAATTTAAGCGGACCACTTGCTGTAATCATGGGTTCGGAAGAAGACGGTATCTCGCACGAATACCTAAAACGTTGTGACGTAAAAGTTCAAATTCCGATGCAAGGCACCGTAGGTTCGTTAAATGTTTCTGTGGCGACCGGAATAATTTTATTCGAAATCAATCGACAACGACATGTTTAGTCAATTGAATTTGTCTTTGCGTAATCAACTGCTGTTGTTGGTTTCTTTAACCGGCATTTCACGTATTCCTTTCATATTTGATGGATACGGTGTAGAAGAAGATTCGTGGGGACTTGTAGTTAATTCTTACGAAATACAACAAATAGGGCATTTTGTAGCCTCTCGTTTACCCGGCCATCCCGTTCAGGAATGGACTTACGCGTTGATTTACGATCAACCGGCATGGATGTATAATTCGTTATCCGTGCTTTTCAGCATGATTGCGGTGTTCTACTTTTTCAAAGTTGTACATCAATTAGGTTTAGCGTCGCCAGGTATGTGGACACTGGCCTTTGCATGCACGCCCGTATTTTACATTGCAGGCACGTACACTATTGATTACGCATGGGTATTAGGATTTCTGTTGGCTTCCTTGTATTATTTATTGCGTGGACATTTTATCGTCAGTGGAATTTTACTTGGGATGACGATAGGGTTACGCGTTACAACAGGTGCTTTTTTATTACCGTGGTTATTATTCGTGTGGAACAACTTGGACACTAAAACATCCATCAAGCATTTCCTACACATTGCCGTTCCTGCAGGACTAATCGGAATTGCATGGTACATTCCGGTATATCTGGTGTATGGAGCCGGATTCTTCGATTACAGCGACCAATTCCCCTACCCGCCATTTACCAAAATACTTTACAAAGCTAGCATCGGTGTATTCGGCTTGTTGGGATGTACTGCTATTGCATATACACTGTATTGTTACGTACGTCGTCGTAAATCGTTTGAATGGAATGGGACGAATTTCATTACACCGAAACGACTGGTAACTGTTTGCCTGGTCGTTATCGGAATTCACATATTAGCTTACCTCAGGCTTCCGCAGAAGTCGGCATATATGTTGCCGTTAGTTCCATTTGTAATCATCTTGTGCGCTTTGGTGTTGCAGAAGCGCGAGGCGAAATGGTTTGCGCTCTTATTCGCCGGTGCACCATTCCTGATGAGCATGAACCTGACTGATCCTTTGCGCGGGGCTGAGCATTCTGCACTTGCAGCAACATTCAAAATTTCGGGTCAGGAAATATTTATCGATCCGATCTCAGGCCCGATATTTTCGGAACGTTCCAAGCGCATCAATAAGATGAAGTACTGCGATGAAGTGCTGAAAGCCACTGATACGATTACGCGTCCTACAGTGATCATCGGAGGTTGGTGGTACAATGAGTTGATTACGGAAAACTTCAAACGCAAATACAATAAGTTGGTGCGTCATCGATTTTATATTGAATGTCATGTTATGGATTCGGCAAGACGCGCGGGTGCACAGGTATTTTATTTGCCCGAACAAAATCTGTACAACGATCAAATGTACGGACAACAATGTACCGATTCCTTAGCGCAACCTTTTTATATTCGTTAATCATGAGAATTGCCACTACTTTGTTGCTATCCCTGTTGCTAATTGCGTGCAGCGACAAGCCAAATGATATCAAAGAAATGAATTGGCTGGTAGGAAAATGGGAAGGAGTTGACCTCAACAATTTTCGCTTTGTTGAAACCTGGAAACGGAGCGATGCAAAAACCTTGTCCGGAAAAGGTGCAGCATTAAGTGATGAAGGAGATACGATTTTTAAAGAAGTATTGAAGATTCAACCAGTAGAAGGTGAATTGTACTACTTCGCCACGGTGCCGGGAAATCCGGAACCTGTATTGTTCAAATTAGTAGAAGGCGATACCGCACATCTGGTATTCGAAAACCGCGATCACGACTTTCCGCAACGTATAGCCTACAAACGAGAAACACGCAATACTATGTCGGTGAAGTTGGAAGGTATGGAGAAAGGTTATCCTAAAACGGAAATGCTATCGTTCGAGCGTGCCGGCGACACACTGATACTGAATAAATAATTTTTCCCATCCGTTGTATCTTTTACGGAATATGATCATTAGGATAGAAAAACCGATCGTTGAATTCTTACCATAAAACCGGAGAACAACTCCGCGAGGAGTTGAAATTGATACAGGAAGCGAAAAAAGATCCTGCTCGCTTTGCCGTGTTGTATGATCACTATTATAAACCGGTGTATGTTTTTGTTTTCCGTCGTTGTGGAGACGAGGACGTTGCAGGAGATATTGTATCTGCAACTTTTCTGAAAGCCTTGCTCGCTTTGCCGAAATACGAATTCAAAGGAGTTCCATTTTCCGCGTGGCTTTTTCGTATTGCATTAAATGAAGTCAATATGTTCTATCGACAAGGCGAGAAACAACGTCATGTCAGCTTGGAACAAACCGATTTATCAGCCATGATTACGGAAAGTGGTGCACAAGATGATGAAGAGCGGCGTCAGGAATTATTGAAGGCGCTGTCCATTTTGAAGCCGGAAGAAATGATGATGATTGAATTGCGCTTTTTTGAAAAAAGAGCATTCGCAGAAATTGCTGCAATTGTTGGCATGACAGAAAACAATGCCAAAGTGAAAACCTACCGCATATTGGATAAACTAAAAACCGAGTTGATGAAAACATCACTACGTTAAATCATGAGCAATTACAAATTCGATATAGACCCGAAACTGCCGGACGACGCCAAAATTGAAAAGCAAAAGGATTTTCAAAAGGTGATTGGAAATTATCATCGCATGACGCGTCCGATGTATCAAACGCCGTTGTATAAATACCGCAATGTGTTTTTGGGGTTGGTGTTGCTGATTGTAATAGTTTGGTTGGTGGTAGAAGCTGAGCAGGAACGAAAAAACTCTAAGGAACTTCCTAAAAACGATTCAGCCCACACCGACACAATACCATCACTAAAATAAAATCACTTCACGAATTTGTATCCAACACCACGAATCGAAAAAAAGTGTCTTGGTTCACGCGCGTTATCTTCGAAGTACTTCCTGAAGTTTAAAATGTAGTTATCTATTGCCCGCGCTGTTGGCTGTTCATCATCTTTCCATAACTCTTCCAGGATGACATCACGCGAAACTACCTGACCTTCACGCTCAATTAACAGTTTCAGAAAATCAATTTCACGCTTGGACAATTGCCAGGATTTTCCTTTTCCGGAAGCTTCAAAAGTTGCAAAATCAATAGTGTTGTCCCCAAATTGATAACGCGGTGCATCCAGGTGCGAGTCTTGTCGCTTCGAACGTTTCACAAGATTATGAACGCGCAATAAAAATTCTTCCAAATGAAATGGCTTGGTCAGGTAATCATCTGCACCCAATTTCAAACCACGAATTTTATCTTCACCTTGCGACTTTGCCGTTAAAAATAAAATAGGCAACTCCCTATCTTTTTTGCGAATAGCTTCACACACGGCAAAGCCATCAATTCCCGGAAGCATCACATCTAGAATAATCAAATCAAACTTGTACGGTTGCCAGATCTCTACCGCACTTAATCCATCAATAGCCGAAATCACCTCGAAGCCTTCCAACTCCAGATTCATCCGAATAGTTTTCAGCAGATTTTCCTCATCTTCTACCAGCAGAATCGACTTTTTCATCCCTACAAAAGTACATGAATACCAAATATTTAGATTTCATTTTGCATATTTTAAATGAACTAACTATCTTGTTGTTCGCTTTTAGTCACACCTAATCAAACAAACAACAACAATTAAGCAATGAAAAAGAACCTGTTTTCAGCGTGTTTGTTTTCCGTATTGATGTTTGGCGCAGTTTCGGCCCAAACACTGCAAGGACCTTCAGTTAATAAAGGAAAGCAAATACCAAACGAATCTCCCGCTACACGTTCCTGCGGAACTATGGAACATCATGAACTATTGAAGCAGCAGAATCCAAGCCTGCAGCAACAAATGATTCAACAAGAAGCGTGGGTGCAAAATTGGATTGCCAACAACTACAATCCGGGCCAACGCGTGGTGTACACTATTCCGGTTGTTTTCCACGTGGTGTATCAAAACGCTACCGAAAACATTAGCAATCAACGACTACTCGACCAGTTGCAAGTTTTGAACGAAGATTTTCGAAAAACTAACGCCGATGCGTCTAACGTACCATCTGTTTGGCAAAGCATTGCTGCAGATTGCGAAATTAACTTTTGTTTAGCTGTTAGAGACCCACAAGGGCAAGCAACAACAGGTATTACTCGTACGTCTACCACCGTTAATACATTCAGCACGAATGATGCAGTCAAGTATACAGCACAAGGTGGTATCAATGCTTGGCCACGCGACTCCTATTTAAATATTTGGGTCTGCGATTTAGGTTCCAGCTTACTGGGATATGCGCAGTTTCCGGGCGGTCCCGCAGCAACAGATGGCGTTGTATTAAACTATCGTTACACCGGAACTACAGGTTCATCTGCACCATTTAATAAAGGTCGTACCGCAACTCACGAGGTGGGTCACTGGTTAAACTTGTATCACATTTGGGGTGATGACGGTTCTGCATGTTCAGGATCGGATCAGGTTTCCGATACTCCGAATCAGGCAGGTGCTTCAGGTGGATGCTTTACAGTTGGACAAGTTCGTACAGACAATTGCACTTCAAGTTCACCGGGCATTATGTGGCAAAACTACATGGACTATACCGATGACGCTTGTATGTACATGTTCACCAACGGACAAAAGGCCCGTGTACAGGCTTGTATGGCCGGCTCCCGCGCTGCATTGCAAAATTCTCAGGGTTGCGTACCGGTATCCAGCGTTGGTCTGGACGCAGGAATTTCTGCTATCGTTAATCCCGGATCTACAGCGCTGTGCTCAGGTACATTCACTCCAATTGTTACGTTGCAAAATTTCGGATCAACGACTTTAACGTCTTGTGTCATTAATTATCGTATCGATAACAACACTACGCAAACATTTAACTGGTCAGGAAATCTGGCGACAAATGCTACTGCAAACGTGACATTGAATTCGATGACCACGACTTCAGGTACGCATACGTTTACAGCTTACACTTCAAATCCGAATAATTCAACTGATCTGAACACCGCAAACGATCAATCGCAGCGAACGTTCACTGTAACTGCAACCGGACAAAACTTACCATTCACTCAAGGATTTGAATCCACAACATTCCCTCCTGCAGGTTGGACAATCAACAATCCAGACAACTTAACGACCTGGGCGCGCACGACTACTGCTGCTTCAAGCGGAAGTGCATCTGCTAAAATGGACAACTGGGTGTATCAAGGTGGAAACGGACAGGCTGATGACATGGTGTTGCCAAACCTAAATTTAAGTTCAGTAAACAATCCGGTGATGACATTCCAGGTGGCCTACACCTATTGGACTCAACCGTTCCAGTATACAGATACATTAAAGGTTCAAATCTCAACAGATTGTGGCGCTACATGGACAAACGTGTATATGAAGTCCGGAACTCAGTTGCAAACAGCTCCTCCTGTTAGCAGTCAATCTGCCGGATTTACACCGAACTCTTCACAGTGGCGTTTGGAAACAGTAAGCTTAGGTGCTTATCAATCCTCTACTAATGCGTTGATTCGTTTCCGTAACGTGAGCGACTATGAAGACAACCTGTATATTGATGATGTCAATATTCAGACCAGCACAGGCGTTCAGAATATCATGATGACCGATCATATCAACTTGTTCCCTAACCCAACTAACGGAGTGTTCAATTTGAACATTGCATTGGGAGCAGAACAAGATGTAATGGTTACCGTTTATGATGCTGTTGGTCGCGCTATACAATCCAATGATTACGGCAAAACTATGGGGGGTATGTTCAGTATCGACTTAACAGGCGAAGCTGAAGGAACGTACTTCGTAGAAGTAATTGCAGGTGGTCAGAAAACCATTAAGCGTGTTGTTTTAACGAAATAAAAATTTCGGATTAAATTAAGGAAGAGGCTGCCTATACAGGCAGCCTCTTTTTTTTATCCGATTGACAAAAGACAAATAAAGTGTTACCTTAGATTACCTAACCGAATTAAAAATGAAGAAACATTTACTTTTAGCAGCTTGCCTTTCGTGGGCTGCAACACAGGCACAACAGATTCAGCGTTGTTCCTCACACGAATATCAACAGCAAATTCTTAGTGACTATCCGGAATATCAGGCTGTAATTGATGACGGGAATAATCATGCTCAGGAATATGCACAAAATCATCCTCAAGGATATTCTCCTCGTGCAACAGTAGTCATACCTGTTGTTTTTCACGTGGTATATGCTAATGCTACCGAAAATATTTCCACGACGCGATTAATGGAGCAATTGCAGGTTCTGAATGAAGATTACGGCAAGTACAACGCAGACGCCGGCAACGTGCCAACAGCGTTTCAGGGTTTACATGCAAATACGGATATTCAATTTTGCTTGGCACATAAGGATCCGAATGGCAACTGGACAGACGGCATTGAACGCACATCTACTACAGTTAGCAGTTTCAGCACCAACGATAATGTAAAATTTGCTTCTTCAGGTGGAGCTGATGCATGGCCTGCTGATGACTATTTGAATATTTGGGTTTGTGATTTAGGATCAAGCCTTTTAGGTTATGCAGCATTCCCGGGCGGACCGGCAAACCGTGATGGCGTTGTTTTGCACTACCGGTATACAGGAAAAACAGGGGCTTCTGCGCCATTTAATAAAGGCAGAACCGCAACCCATGAAGTTGGTCACTGGCTAGGATTGCGACACATCTGGGGTGATGATGGTTCGTCTTGCAGTGGTTCTGATTTGGTGAGTGATACACCTAACCAAGCCAGCGAAAACTATGGATGTTTCACAGTTGGACAAGTGCGTACCGATGCATGTACAGCCAATGCTCCCGGTATTATGTGGATGAATTTCATGGATTACACGGACGATGCGTGCATGTACATGTTTACTACAGGACAAAAAACACGAATGTGGAGTTTCTTGAACGGCGCTCGTGTTGCCATTTTGGGATCTCAACAATGTCTGGTTGGGTTTGAAGAACAAGCGTTAGCTGCACGTATTAACTTGTTTCCTTCACCTAATGACGGACTTTTCAATTTACAATTCAACGGGTTGTTATTGAATGATGTGACCATTACTATTACTAATAGTGTTGGACAAATTGTAGAAATGCGTTACTACGATATCGTTCACGATACACAGCTGTCGTTCGATATGTCGCAGCAACCACAAGGCGTTTATATCATTGATATCACGACTTCCAATGAGCGTATTATCAAGAAAATGATCAAACAGTAACCTGACCCTTACACGTTTGAGCCGCCTGAATCAACTTTCAGGCGGCTTTTTTGTTTTCTTAACGCAGGCATTGTCTGTTCCAAGACTTACGAAATAGTACCTTTGCAACATGAATAATTCGGCACATTCTATGGTAGATCAATTACCGGCAGGACATCCGCTAAAATCCATTGCTCAAAAAGTTATCGCAAAACAACGTATTACCCCTGAAGAAGGGTTAAAACTTTATCAAATCGGAGAGGTTAGTTTACTCGGTGTTTTAGCTAATTATATACGTGAAGAAAGACACGGTGACAAAACATTCTTCAATCGCAATTTTCATATCGAGCCTACCAACATTTGTGTATTCGATTGTAAGTTCTGCTCCTATTCACGTATGCTGAAGCAAAAAGAAGGGCAATGGGAATTGAGTGTACAACAAATGTTAGATATCGTTCGCAAATACGAAGGACAACCGGTAACGGAAGTGCACGTGGTGGGTGGTGTTCATCCGAAAATGGATTTGAAATTTTTCGGTGAATTATTGAAAGGAATAAAAACGCTTCGTC
Source organism: uncultured Flavobacteriales bacterium (assembly GCA_937974275.1). Classification (GTDB taxonomy): domain Bacteria; phylum Bacteroidota; class Bacteroidia; order Palsa-965; family Palsa-965. Next base: position 6,701 of record CALJIF010000091.1, on the reverse strand, counting down.
CTGATTTACATATCAAAGGATTTACGGCTGTAGAATTGGAATACATGATACGTAAAGCCAAGATGTCGTATCGCGAAGGATTGCAATTTTTAAAAGATCATGGCTTAGATTCATTACCGGGTGGTGGTGCAGAAATTTTTGATGAATCGATTAGAAAACAGATTGCAGAAGACAAGTGTACTTCTGAACAATGGTTGGAAATTCATGAAACGGCGCACCAACTTGGAATGGCATCTAATGCAACGATGTTGTATGGTCATATTGAATCGTTCGAACATCGTATTGATCACATGGAACGGTTACGTCAATTGCAGGATCGCACCGGCGGATTCAACACGTTTATTCCATTGAAATTCCGCAATCACGACAATCAAATGTCGCACGTGCCAGAAGTATCCGTTATTGAAGACATGCGCAATTATGCCATTTCCAGAATTTACATGGACAATTTCGCTCACGTGAAAGCATACTGGCCGATGTTGGGAAGAACGAATGCTCAGCTTTCACTTTCATTTGGTGTAGACGATATCGACGGCACTATTGATGACAGCACAAAAATTTATTCCATGGCCGGATCTGAAGAACAGAATCCTGCTTTAACCACGCAGGAATTGGTTGACTTGATTAAAGATGTGCGTCGAGTTCCCGTTGAAAGAGACACGTTGTACAATGTAATCCACGATTACAGTAAGGAATCAGTTGCATCAGCATAATTCCATGATTCAAGCGATTATTTTCGACATGGACGGACTACTTGTAGATTCCGAACCATGGTGGCGCGTAGCCGAGAATAAAGTCTTTGGACGATTAAGTGTTGCCCCGACAGAAGACGAGTTTGAAGCCATGATGGGCAATCGAATTCAGGAAGTCATTACGAAATGGCATGCGAAATATCCCTGGGACAACTTCGATTTGAAAACAACTCAAAATGAAATTATTACAGAGGTAGCTACACTCGTTACACAAAATTCGGATTTATTGCCGGGTGTGAAGGAAACATTAGATTTCTTTCATCAAAAACAAATTCCAATGGTGGTGGCCTCTTCTTCACCACTCTTGTTAATTGAAAAATTAATATCACATTACAACATCACGAATTATTTCGGCAGTTTACACTCTGCAGAATTCGAATCACAAGGGAAACCGGCTCCTGATGTTTTCCTCACCGCTGCAAAACACTTGCAAATCGATGCTGTAAATTGTTTGGTATTTGAGGATTCGTACAACGGAGTTCTGGCTGCAAAAGCGGCCAACATGAAATGTGTTGCTGTACCGGCGGCCGAACATTTTCATCAGGAACGATTTGATATTGCCGATGTGAAATTGCCTTCCCTGAAGTATTGGAACGATGAATTTTGGCTGAAATTTTGTTTATAATTCAGCATTGATCAACCTTTAAAGTGACGTACCTTCGTACTGATCTCCATCTGAATTGTAGCACAATTTAATTTCAAAAATTATTAATACACACAACACCAAACTCATTGCTGTAAAACTTTGCATTGAGTTTATGAATTCATTAATCACTAACATTTCTACAATGACTCAAAACATGAATTTTAAGATAATGCGAAACGCAATAGTTCGCTTGTTTCTTTTCATTTTATGCTTTTTAACTCCGACTTTCAGCTTCGGACAGTTAACAGGCATTAAAACTATACCGGGTGATTATGCAACAATTGCACTGGCTGTTGCAGATCTGAACGTTCAGGGCGTAGGAACAGGAGGTGTTACTTTCAATGTAACCGCAGGTCATTCCGAAATTCTAAGCGGAAAAATTACCATGACGGCAACAGGAACTGCTGCCAATCCTATTGTATTTCAGAAATCAGGAATAGGATCAAATCCGGTGCTAATTGCCTACACAGGAACTGTTGCAACTCCTTCCGTTTTGGCTGACGGTTTTTGGGTGTTGGCCGGAAGCGATTATGTTACTATTAACGGAATTGATTTGCAGGAAAACGTGGCGAATTCCTCCACAACAACAGTGATGGAATTCGGTTACGGTTTATTTAAAACTAGCGATTTCGACGGCTGTCAGCACAATACAATTACGAATTGTACTATAACTCTTAATCGTTTACAAAATACAGCATGGACAGCACCTGGACATAACGGTTCTATTGGAATTGCTGTCCTGAACGGCTTACATACAGCGACAGGTGCAGTTACCGTGACTACTCCGGATGGAAGTAACTCCTTCAATAATTTTTATAGTAATACCATTCAAAACTGTAACGCGGGGATAGCTATTGTAGGATTCGCGGCAGCAAGTCCTTATACATTGGGCGACACCAATAACGACATTGGAGGAAGCAACCCTTCTACGGGTAACATTATCATCAACTTTGGTGGCGCAATTTCGGCGAGTAATCCTGCAACAGGAATTTTCGCTAGTTCTCAATGGGATTTGAATGTATCGTACAATACAATTAATAATAATACCGGAGCGGGAGTAAACCACACCACTACCATGCGCGGAATTTTTATGAATAGTTCATCTCCCGGAGCAAGTGCTGATTGTAATTTCAATACCATCACATTAACAGGTAATGCATCTTCTTCAGACTTAACGTTCATCGAGAATGGATTTGGTTCAACTCCATCCGCCAATACAATTAACATTAACAACAATACGCTGACAGGCTCTTATGTTAACGCTACATCAGGCTCGCTAAGAGGTATCTACAATAATACAGCAACTCCCCAAACGCTCAATATATTAAATAACTCCATTAGCAATTTGCAATACGGTAATGGAGGGCTTGCAGGTTCAGGTACGGTATATCCTATACATGCTTCAGGAAGTAATGCTAATATGTCCTTGAATATTTATAACAATGTAATTTCCAACGTTTCAAGAACAGGCACAACAGGTGGTACAACTATAGGAATTTATGCGGCATCCGGAGTTAGTGGAATGGCTGTTACCATTAATAATAATACCGTTCAGAATATGAATATTACGGGAAGTGGAACTGCAAGTACTATGTACGGCATCCAAGCTTCCACAGGAACAATAGTTATTGAAAATAACCTGGTGCAATCGCTGTCTTGCGTAAAGTCAACAGGAACCGGTGCGTTGTATGGGATCTATGATGTTTCAGGTCCGGTGAACGAAAATTACAACAACAACACCATCAACAATTTATCGCATGCAGGAACGGGTACAGTTGCAGGTCTTGTTGCGAACACTGCTGCAGGAACGCGTACTGTATCCGGAAATACAATTCATTCCATTACGGCTGCAGGTACAACTGCTGCCGGTATGATTTTGTCATTGAGTTCTCCGAACGTTTTTAATAACAAAGTGTACAACATCAGTAGTACTAACACGGGAGCTACCACTGTATCGGGTATTTCTTTAAACTCTGTCAGTGCAAACGGAACGGCGAATATTTACAACAATATTATAGGTGATTTGAATGCCATGGATGCGAATATTGCTACGGCATCATTGCCTGCGATTCGCGGAATTAACATTACGGCATCAAATGGATCAACTACGATTAATGTTTATCACAACACCGTTCGACTGAACGCCAACAGCTTCGGCGCTAACTTTGGAACAGCAGCCTTGTACACCAATACGAGCTTAACCGCCACTACATCTGCCCTCACACTTCAGAATAATATCTTAATCAACCTGTCAAGCCCTGCAGGAATTGGTTACACAACCGCATACATGCGAAACGGTACTTCTCTTGCGAACTATAACACGATATCTAATAATAACTTGTTTTTTGCCGGCACACCGGGACCTCAGCGCTTAGTATTTTATGATGGCACAAATGCCATTCAGACAATAAATGACATGAAGTGTTTTGTTGCTCCACGCGAATCCAATTCTGTTACAGAAAACCCGTCCTTTATCAGCTTAATCGGTTCTAACGCGAATTTCCTTCATGTAAGCACTACAACGCCAACACAAATTGAAAGTGGCGGACTTGCTGTTGTTGGAATTACGGATGACTTTGACGGCGATATTCGTCAAGGTAATATTGGTTATACCGGAACTGGTACTGCTCCCGATATTGGTGCTGATGAAAATAACTTTTTAACGCTTGATTTAAGCGGTCCTGCAATCTCATACACTCTTGTGCCTAACAGTATTTGTACTGATGGAATCTCGCTGACCGCTACAATTACGGATGCCTCCGGTGTTAATACTGCGGCAGGCACTAAGCCACGTCTGTGGTTTAGAAAATCAACCGAACTTAACGTACTGCCCGCAACCAATACCGCTGCCGATAACGGTTGGAAATGGGTTGAAGCAACTAATAGTGCATCCCCTTTCACGTTTGACTTCAATTTCAACCTACTTTCCTCGCCTGCGGTATTTGGAGATGTGATCGAATACTTCGTAGTTGCACAAGATCTGGTAGGTATTCCAAATGTTGGTGCCAACACGGTAGTTTACAATGCATGCAGTGCGCCGGCAACAGTTGCACTTGGTGCCGGAAATTTTCCGGTTAGTGCAACCAATACATTTACGATTATTACGCCTCCGAGTCCTGTGCCTGTTAGTGTTTCCCCTGTGAACCTTTGCCTTACTGGAAATTCTGTCATTACGCTCGGGGCTAATCTTGGTGCGCAATACCAATGGGAAAGCTCTCCTGCAGGTGCTAACAATTGGACACCGATTGTTGGCGCAACTTCATTAACATACAATGCAACAGGATTGGTGGACTCTACCGATTTCCGCTGTGTAATTACTTGCAACAGCACTCCTGTAATTGGTGTTTCACCATCTGCAATCGGAACGGTTAACGTAGCTGATCCTGAAGTGTTAAGCACCACACCGGGATTTCAGTGTACACTTGATTCGGCACAGGTACTGTTAACGGCTACAACAAATGTCGGTTCCAATTTAAACTGGTACACTTCTCCTTCATCCATGGTGCCAATTGGAACAGGAGATACATTGATCACGCCATACATTACGGCTACAACTACTTATTATGTATCTGCATCTCAAGGTGGTTCATCAATGTTTGTTGGGCCAAGCAATCCGAGTATTGGAACAATTTCATCATCAACTATTGCTATCGGAACACAGCGTATGTTTTTCGATGTGATTGCTGATGCTACTATTACAACCATCGACATCTATCCCACGGCGCCGATTGGTTCTACCGGTTCAATTACTATTCGTAACAGCTCACAGGTTATAATTGCCGATGTACAGTACACCACCACAGTAACAGGAGGGAACTTGCAAACAATTCCAATGAATGTGTTTTTACCGACCGGCAACGCGTATGAAATTGGACAAGGAACCGCGATCGGCCTGAATCGCAATACAACAGGAGCAGTCTATCCGTATACCTCAGCGGCGATCAACATTACAGGCAACACATTTGATCCTAACTATTATTACTTCTTTTATAACTGGCAAGTAACTGTAGGTTGCGAAACACCACGTGTTCCGGTTACTGCAACAATTTTGAACAGTGGCCCATCAACTTCAACAGATGTGCAAACAGCTTGTGGTACGTACACATGGATTGATGGAAACACTTACACAACAAGCAATTCAACGGCTACATACACCATCTTCGGTGGAGCTGCAAGTGGTTGCGATTCTATCATCACCCTGAATTTGACGATCAACAACCCGACAACAGGTGTTGATGTACAAACAGCTTGCGGTTCGTACACCTGGATAGATAACAACACGTACACAAGCAGTAATAACACTGCAACGTTTACAATAGTTGGAGGAGCGGCTAACGGTTGTGATTCTACCGTAACGTTAAATTTGACAATCAACAACCCGACAACAGGAACTGATGTACAAACAGCTTGCGGCTCGTACATCTGGATAGATAACAATACGTACACAAGCAGTAATAACACTGCAACGTTTACAATAGTTGGTGGTGCAGCTAACGGTTGTGATTCTACCGTAACGCTAAATTTGACAATCAACAACCCGTCAACAGGAACTGATGTACAAACTGCTTGCGGTTCGTACACCTGGATTGATAACAACACCTACACGAGCAGCAATAACACTGCAACTTTTACAATTGTTGGCGGTGCTGCCAATGGTTGTGATTCTACTGTAACATTAAACTTAACGGTTAACACAGTAGATACCGCAGTCACCGTGAACAGCGCTACATTAACAGCAAACGCGGTTGGTGCAACGTATCAATGGATAGATTGTAATAATGGAAATGCTCCGATTGCAGGTGAAACCAATCAGTCGTTTACACCATCATCTAACGGATCATACGCTGTGGTGATTACGGAGAATAGCTGTACTGACACTTCCGGTTGTTTCTTAATCCTAAATACAGGAATAAGTGCTACGACTATGAATGATGAACATTTCAACTTGTATCCGAATCCAACAGATGGACAAATAACCATTGATTTTGAACAAGAAGTTAACGGTGCAGTAATTCGAGTTATGGGTGTTGATGGACGTTTGTTGCAGGAGCATAACGAGATCAACGGCAATCGAATTAATATTTCCTTATCGGATTATCCGGCGGCGATGTATTTCGTAGAAGTAATTTTGAACGGACAATCGAAAAAAGTAAAAGTGATTAAGTTATAAAATAATGTAACTGCCAATAAGAAGCCTCGTCATTATATATTGACGGGGCTTTTTATTATCTATTCCTTAAATTCGAATACCCACCACACACACATCATCAATTTGCTCCAGATTACCTTTCCACGAATCGAAA
>CALJIF010000090.1 GCA_937974275.1 uncultured Flavobacteriales bacterium | reverse complement strand
TCCATCTACATCAGGATCATTGTTTACGAAACGAACCGTGTATTCATTAGCAGCTGCCGCTGTTGGTGTGATTACTACAGGACGATAACGAGTCAATACAACGCTGGATCCTGTTGGATACACATACGCCGACGCAGCATTGGTTAAACGAGAAAATGTTCCCGGCGCTAAACTTGAAACAAAACCTTCAGCACCCGGCGTAGTAACGTTAAGTACCGCTGTAGTAGCGGGATTTAACACAAAGAATGTTTGCTGTTGCGTTTCCAATTCACGGTCTCCGATGTTCAGCACTCCGGTTAAACCCGTGCGCGCATCAACACCTTGTAACGTCTTCTTTCTGTTGTTGCCTGTTCCGGTACCCGTCAGTGTAAGATTGTTGAATGTAGTAACAGTAGCATTGGTGGAAGTAATCAACTGCTGCGTATTACCGAACAACTCAACCGTAGAGTTACCACCATTGAACGTTGCATTGTTAATCCAATCTTGTTCCACACGATAAGTTCCGTCACCTTGCACAGTAGACGCGTTGTCTATCGTGACAGTTCCGGGAAGAGGAAGCGTAGAATTATTGGTGATGGTAACAGTTCCGTTGTTGGTGAATGCAGAAGTATTATCAACTGTCATCCCTCCGTTGCTGTGCACAACAGCACCATTCGCAACGAATACGGTTGCACCGTTAGAAGTGAAAATCTGTGCGCCGGCAGTGTGTGCAAGGAATATACTTGCAATAACGGACGCAACACTCATAATTTTTTTCATAGCCATGTAGGGTTAGCCAAAAACCTGACTACCAAGATAGTGCAAATAGAATTACCTGCAAATATTGGAAAGAAAAAAAATATTCCAGCCTAAACCACTGATTTTGAGGACTATTCAGGATCTACGAGTTTCATTTGAACCGCGAAATACGTGGCAAAATCACGCATATCCTGACAAATTTGCTCTTCACCCGTGGCGCGCTGCATGGTATCGGCCATGGTCACCAGGGTTTGGTGCATGAATTTCTTCATGTCATCCACGAGCATGTCTTTGGTCCACAAATCGATACGCATTGTATTTTGCTCCTTTTCATCCCACATCGCCAGCATGATGGCTTTGCTCGATCCTTTTTCTCCGGCATCACTGGCGTTCCACTGAATTTGTGAAGGAAGATTATTTTCATCCAATGCAATATTGAATTCGATTTGTGCTTGTCTCATAAGATGTTGTTGCGAATAATAAGGTGCAAAAGTACGTTACCCTTTACTTCGGTTTATACTTGGAACGGATTAAAATTTGATGCCCGTCGTTGAGTTGCATCAATTGTTCCAATGTTACGTCGGGATGCTTATTCATAAACGCTTCCACAATACGATACCCTAGCCAGGCACCCGCTCTTCCCGGCGATTCACGAGGGAAACCTGCCGTAAACGGAGCATCCATAGTCATATGCTTAATATCTTCCTCACCTGTGGAATACAGCTTCTTTTCTTCAATTAAGTGCACCCACATTTTGGCTTCATGGTCCATACACCAATCGAGTTGCTCTAATGTAAATCCGTGAATAATGGTATCGTGAACATTACGCAATAATGCCCGCTGCAGATACAAGATTTTGCCCTCGTATATCATTCCGTTGATAACATCATTTTGCGGAGGATTGTACGGAAATTCGTTGTTCATCCAGCTTTTAACCAAGCCCGGAACAATTTGCTCGGCCACCATTTTCTTTCGCTTGTACATTGGCCATTGCAGACCATCGTAGTAAGTGTTTTTCTCGCCCAGATGATAATCCAAACTGATTCCGTACTCGCCTTCAGCCTGAATATAGTTGTAAAAAAATCCGGTGATTACGACAAATACGCGTTTCGGCAGCGCTCGTTTCGGGAAGTGATATTTATAGTATCGTAAAGCTTCGTTCCATTGCTGCTCCTGTTTTTCAAATCCGGCCGAATACAGCTGATTCGCCACTTTCCATACGGGGCGTGTAACTTCCACATGCAGGTACGAACGCAACAATTCCATACAAGCCAAAGAATCGCGGGTTGAAGGACATATGACATTATTCAGGAACGCATCCGTAAACGTTCCGTACTGCGCACGCAAATGCTCTATTCCTGAGGCTAAATTGGCGGTATCCAATGCAAAGAAATCATTATCAAACCGCTCAAATTTCATGGGTTTAACTTCAATCTTGGAAACATCAACGTCTAACCGATCCGTTTCACACGAAGCAAAAATTATCAGCACAAATAATCCCAAAAATCGTCTCATCATATTGAACAAATTTACCGTAATATTGCAACGTTAAACCCAGCACTAAAAGTATGAAAAAGAGCATCTTCATTTTATTGGCATTGGTAATCTCCGGAAAATTTGCTGTAGCGCAAGAGGGAGAAAATGATTTGAAAAATTTCCGTTTCGGATTGAAAGCGGCACCTATGATTACCTGGTACAAGCCGGATGATCAGAAAAAATTTGAAAGTGGTGGAGCAATGCTCCGTTTTAGCTATGGACTAACTACAGATTTTAAATTAAATAAAGTAACCTTCATTGCTACCGGGCTTCAGATTGATTATGATGGTGGCAAACTGAATATGTTGGACACTAACTACTACTTCCTGAACAAGGACAGTGAAATTATTTCTCCAACGGATACAGCAGGACAATTGTTCACTCAGTACCAATTGAAGAATCGTACATATCGTACAACTTATGTAACTATTCCTTTAACGTTGAAGTTACGTACCCAGGAGCTCGGTTTAATGAGCTACTATGGACAGTTTGGTGTTAATGCATCTTTTCGCATGAAGAACCGCGTGAACGATGACGTACTGACCATACCTAGTAACGCTGCTGCAAGTCAAACTGATTTGGAAAACACATCAGACATGCAACTTTTCAAATTTGCTTTGAATGTTGGTGGTGGTGTTGAATGGGGCTTGTCGCAATCGACGGCAATGGTTTTCGGCGTTAATTACCTGAATGGTTTCTCCAACGTTTTGAAGAAAGATTCAGACTTTTTGTTCCGCACGCCATTCAATAGCAATGCGGCAACAAAACAAAATGCACGCTCTAATGCTGTCGTAATTACTGTTGGCGTAATTTTCTAAACAAAGTATTTTAGTCATTAGAGGCTGTCCAATGTGGCAGCCTCTTTCGTTTATGCACATGCCGTTGCGATTAATTCATTTATTTCATTTGAGCATATTGCTGCTTATATGGTCTGCAGGACATACGCAAGTGTTGAATATAGAATCGAAACGATTTTACAATGACACTATAGGCTGGGCGGGCAACACGAAACTCAACTTCCTGTATCAATACAACAGCAACCACATTCTTACTGCGGGCAACACGATACACGTTCAATATCAAAAGAATCTTGTCCGATGGATCTTCTTAAACGATGTCAGCCTGAATCGCTTTAACGGACAGAACTTTTTGAATACCGGATATCAACATGTACGATTGAATCATCGCATTAAACATGGATTACGAGTTACGTGGGAAGCGTACGTACAAACGCAGTATAACAAGCCCATGCAACTGCATTTCCGGGCATTGAGCGGCACAGGACCCAGAATACGCATTATACGAAACGACAAACTTCGCATGTATGTCGCAACGTCTTACTTTTTTGAATATGAAGTAAGCGGAGCTCAACGTGAAGAAATGTACACGCATCGTAGTAGCACCTACCTGACGTTTACCTGGTTCATTAAAGAACATTCCGAATTGTCCTCCACTACGTACTATCAGCCTGCATTCAACGACCTGCGAGACTTCCGAGTCGCAACCGATTTTAACCTCACGTTCGAAATAACTAAGCATTTTGCCTTTGGCATTGCGGGCTCATTGCTCTATGATACACGACAACCTTTTGATGTGCCCAATCTCATCTATAGGATGGAGCAACGCCTGGTGTACAACTTCTAAGGGAAGTGTGATACCTTTACAATATGAAAATTGCGCTGGCTCAACTGAATTATCACATCGGCAACTTCGAAGCCAATACGAATAAAATAATAAGCAGCATTCATGAAGCCCGGGAACAAGGCGCCGAGTTGGTTGTGTTTGGAGAGCTAAGTGTATGTGGTTATCCTCCTCGCGATTTTTTAGAATTTGATGATTTCCTGAAACGTTGTGCGAAGAGTGTACAGGAAATTGCAAAACACTGTACAGATATTGCAGCTGTAGTTGGAGCGCCATCGGTAAACCCTAAAGTTGAAGGCAAGAATTTATTTAACTCCGCTTATTTCTTAAGCGATGGAAAAATTACAAGCGTTCACCATAAAGCACTGTTACCAACGTATGATGTATTCGATGAATACCGCTACTTTGAGCCGGCTACTGCTTTCCAATGTGTAACATACAAGAACACAAAAATTGCACTCACCATTTGTGAAGACATTTGGGACGTTGAAGATGACTTGATGTACACGCGCTGGCCCATGGAAGAATTGATCAAAGAATCTCCTGATCTGATGATCAACATTGCAGCATCGCCGTTCAGTCATCAACATCCTGCGAAACGTCGTGAAGTGATGAAGAAAAATGTTGCACGCTATCAACTGCCATTGATCTACGTTCAACACGTAGGAGCACAAACAGAACTCATCTTTGATGGAGGATCGATGGCGCTTTCTGCTTCGGGAAAAATTGTGAATGAACTTCCCTACTTCTCTGAAGCATTGTCAATTGTAGCAACCGATGACATCGATGAGCAACAGGAAAATCTGATTGATCTGAACAAATACGAGTTGATAGAACAAGCGCTGGTGCTGGGCATTAAGGATTACTTCAACAAAATGGGTTTCGCTAAAGCGATTCTCGGATTGAGTGGTGGTGTTGATTCCGCGTTAGTTGCAACACTTGCAGTTAAAGCTTTAGGTAAAGAAAATGTTTTACCGGTATTACTTCCTTCGTCGTATTCATCGGATCATTCCGTAAACGATTCGATTGAATTGTGCAAAAATTTAGAATGTCGTTATGAGAAAATCAGTATTGCTGACGGATACGATATAATGCTAAAAACATTGCAACCTATATTCGGCGATGCGCCATTTAATGTTGCGGAAGAAAATATTCAGTCGCGTTTACGAGCCGTTATATTGATGGGCATTGCCAACAAGCACGGTTACATTTTATTAAACACCACAAACAAAAGTGAAGCAGCAGTCGGTTACGGAACGTTGTATGGAGATATGTGTGGAGGTATTGCAGTTATTGGTGATTTGTACAAAACCGAAGTGTACGAATTGTGTCGTTACATCAATAGCAATGAAATCGTTATCCCGGAAAACATTTTAACGAAGGCACCGTCAGCGGAATTACGTCCCAACCAAAAAGATTCCGATTCGTTACCGGAGTATGATATTCTCGACGCCTTATTATATCAGTACATAGAACGGCGTCAAGGACCCCAAGAATTAATCAAGCAAGGATTTGACACTGCGTTGGTACAGCGCGTGCTTAAAATGGTGAACAGCAACGAATGGAAACGCGCACAGGCTCCACCAATTTTACGCATTTCATACAAAGCCTTCGGAAGCGGAAGACGTCTACCGATTGTTGGGAAATATCTGGGATAATTATTCCAGGAATAAATCTTTCATTAATTCTTGAGTCGGATCAACAGCATAGCCGGTAAAATCGTTTACGCCGTGTGAGCGTAATACATCTTCGTCTATCAGATGCTGTCCCGTTATACTATTATTCGTTATCGAAAATATTTTCGCGGCTGCATCTGCAACGATATCCGGCGTTCTGGACTTGCTCACCATTTCTTCCCCACCCAATAAGTTTCGAACTGCGGCAGTAGCAATTGTTGTTGCAGGCCACAACGCATTAACGGCAATGTTGTCCTTTTTCAGTTCGTGCGATAATCCCATAACCAACATACTCATGCCGAACTTGCTTATTGTATATGGAGAAAAATGTGCAAACCATTGCGGATTCATGCTAATAGGCGGCGACAAAACAAGAATGTGCGCTCCTTCCGATTGTTTCAAATGTGGAATAGCATGGCGGGAAACCAAATATGTTCCGCGAACATTGATATCGTGCATCAAATCCCATTGCTTTGCAGGTAACGCACTTGCCGGTGATAAATTAATCGCACTCGCATTGTTTACGAGAATATCAATTCCTCCGAAACGCTCGGCTGCTGAATTGATCGCTTCCACAATTTGTGATTCTTCCCGTATATCGCATACAACAGGCAAGCATGCGCCGCCGGCCGCTTCAATTTCTGCAGCAGCTGAATAAATGGTTCCTTCCAATTTAGGATGCGGTTCGGTTGTTTTAGCGGCAATAACCACGTTGCATCCTTCGCGTGCCATTCTAATACCGATCTCTTTTCCAATACCGCGTGATCCACCGGTAATAAATACAGTTCTTCTTCTCATAAATAAAATCGCTTGATGGAAGATACAACGAATCGTGAAGCAAATACAAACAAACCACGAATAATGTAAATTCGCACAAAATTCAGCAGTATGAAACTTCCTTTGATTTCGGGCATTCAGCAAGTTGGAATCGGTATTCCAAACGTACATGAAGCGTTTAAATGGTATCGCCAAAATTTCGGCATGGATATTCCCGTTTTTGAAGAAGCTGCTGAAGCGAATTTAATGCTGCCTTACACCGGAGGAAAAGGACACAGTCGACATGCAATTCTTGCGATCAATATGAATGGTGGCGGTGGTTTTGAAATTTGGCAATATACCAGTCGTACGCCGGTTCCTATTTCATTTGAAATTCAATTAGGCGATTTAGGACATTTTGTAACGCGCATGAAATCGAAGGATGTGAAAGGAAGTTACGCTTTCATGAAGTCGAAAGGATTGGATGTGTTGAGTGAAGTACAACAATCGCCTGACGGTAAATCGCATTTTTTTGTGCGCGATCCGTGGGGAAATATTTTTCAAATTGTAGAAGGATTGGACTGGTTTGCAAAAGGCAAACAACTGACAGGAGGCCCTGAAGGAGCGATGTTGGGCGTGAGCGACATGGATCGTTCCGTTAAATTTTACGGCGATATTTTGGGTTACGATAAAGTGATCTATGACAAAACCGGCGTATTCCGTGATCTGGCAGCATTGCCCGGAGCATCACATGAAGTGCGTCGAGTATTGTTGACACACAGTAAGCCACGTGCGGGAGCATTTTCCAGATTGTTGGGATCAGGGTGTATTGAGTTAGTACAAGTATTAAACAGAGCGCCACGAAAAATATTTGAAGGCCGCTGGTGGGGCGATCGTGGATTTATTCACTTGTGTTATGACATTGTGGGCATGCAGGAGCTGAAAACCTTATGCGAATCGAAAGGACATCCATTTACTGTGGACAGCGCGAACAGTTTTGACATGGGCGAAGCGGCAGGACATTTCAGCTACATTGAAGATCCTGATGGAACGCTGATTGAATTTGTGGAGACACACAAAGTCCCGGTTTTGAAAAAATTAGGATGGTACATCAATCTGAAGAAACGTCCGGCACACCAGCCACTACCCGACTGGATGCTGAAGAGCATGGCTATGAACAGAGTGAAGGATTAATTACTCTTGAACGAATTTCGAAGTTGCTCGTAGTCGGCAATGAGATTCGTACGTAACTCAATCAATTCCTCTACTACAGCTTTTTCGTTGCGGAACAGTTTAATCAATCTACTTTTTCCTGCAGACTTCTTCATACGCACATAGTATTCTTGTGCTATCATTCCTGTAATTGGGACAGCGACAACGAACCCGATTGTAATGAACCAATCGCGCGTAAGCAAACCAACAACAATACTTTGGAGTAACCAGTAGAACTGGTAGATAAAAACACTAAGCGTGCCATTGATAGATGCGTGCCATTCGACGAGTCGAACCAATTTTCCCGTAATGATATACGGTAATTTATAAGGAATGTAATTCGTTAGTACGCCGAAAATCCAAATTGGAAACAACAAGGTGAAATACACAAAATCTTTAAGCACGTCGCCAATACCCATTGCTCCAATCACTTCAGGGCGCAATACCTGATCGCGCAATTTGAATTTTTTCAGTACAGAATTATACTTCGCCGCCGCAGCACGCATACGCGCTGTGATTTCAGGAACATTATGTTCAGCAGAACTGATCGTATTCGCTACTTCACAAGAAAAAGCATGCGTATCCTTACCGTTCTTACTATCAACACCTGTTTCATTCGCATAATCCGGCAGAAGCATCTCCTCTATCGTATTCACCAGTTCGTCGTTTTGCGGATGCTCAATCACTACAAGAAGCTCTGCCATGCGCTTTTCCAAATCACGCGTGAAGACATTCATTGCTTTGGCTTTCTCTTGTTGATACAATTCCACATAATCGGACAGATTAATGGGCGCACCGTAATTTACATGAAGCGTTGACCGAAACTTCCAGGGATGCGCACTGTAATTGATTCCAACCGGAACTATAGCAAGATTTAACGCATAATTGTTTTTTTCTTCGGAACCAAAAGCGATGCGCGCTGTTCCTTTTTTCAGTTTGCGTAAGCGGCGTTCTTGAATACAAAGTCCTTCTGAAAAGATGATGATGACCTTATTTTGTTCCAACATTTTGGCACACTTTTCAAAGGTTTCATCATTTTTACTCAGGTTTTCCGCACCTTCCAACAAACGATAAATGGGAATAATTCCGATGAAGGAAAGAAATTGTGCGAGCCACTTTTTTCGGAACACATCAGATCGTGCTAAAAACCACGTTCTTCTTCGTGTTGTAGAACCCAGCATGATCGCATCCATGAATGCGTTCGGGTGATTACACGCCAGAATTACCGGCCGATCATTGGGAACATGATGTAATCCTGTTACTGTTTTATTTCTGTTGTGACGATAAAAATATCCCAGCCAGATATTGAATGATAGCCAGAGGTAACGATAAAATATGTTGCCTATAATTTTCACGACTGCTATCGGTTAAATGCCAGGCGCATCCCACGTTGCGATTCATCGAAAGTACCATCACAATACACCAGGTGTCCATTGACCCACGTGTGCGTAACCGTATGTGAGAATGTCACACCTTCGAACGGAGACCAACCGCACTTGTATAAAATATTGCTTTTGTCTACAGTAATTGATTGATTCGGATCAACCAGCACCAAATCTGCATGATAGCCTTCACGAATATAACCGCGCTTATCGATACGGAATAAATCGGCAACGGCATGCGACATCTTTTCCACCACTCGTTCAATCGGAATCACACCTTGTTTCGATTTCTCCAACATAGCGATAAGCGAGTGCTGCACCAACGGACCTCCGGAAGGCGCTTTGGCATAAGGCTGTTCTTTTTCTTCAATCGTATGCGGTGCGTGATCAGTAGCAATCAAATCGATGCGATTGTCAAGCAGTGCTTTCCATAATTCTTCGCGATCATGCGCCGATTTAACTGCAGGATTCCATTTGATGTAATTGCCTTTGGTTTTATAATCTTCATCCGAGAACCAAAGATGGTGCACGCACACCTCCGCTGTAATTTTCTTTTCGCTCAACGGCAATGTATTATCGAATAACGCCAACTCATCTGCCGTGCTGATATGAAATACATGCAAACGCGTTCCGTATTTTTTTTTATGATCAACAGCTTTGGAAGACGACGCCAAACAGGCTTCACGGGACCGAATTAGCGGATGCATAGCGGCATTTAAGTTATCTCCGTATTCTTGAACATAGCGAGCCATGTTTCCCTTAATCATTGGATCATCTTCCGCGTGAACAGCAATTAATGTCTTCACTTCGCGAAAAATAGTTTCCAGTGTATCTTCCTTATCCACCAGCATATCTCCGGTTGATGATCCCAGAAATATCTTCAATCCTGCAACACGACGGATATCCATGCGCCGAATCTCTTCGATATTGGAGTTTGTCGTTCCCATGAAAAAAGAAAAATTCGCCAGTGAAACTTCAGATGCACGAGAGAACTTCTGCTCCAGCAAATCAATTGTTGTTGCAGAGGGAACTGTATTCGGTTGTTCCATAAATGAAGTAACACCTCCAGCAACTGCGGCTTTAGCTTCCGTATAAATTTCTCCTTTATGGGTAAGACCGGGCTCACGAAAATGCACCTGATCGTCAATCACCCCGGGTAGTAATAGCTTTCCCGTTGCATCAATCAAAGTCTCGGATCGAAGTTCTAAATTTTGTCCAATCTCCGCTATCAGACCGTCTGCAACACGAACATCGCCTGCAAATCTTTTCCCTTCGTTAACGATCGTTGCATTTTTAATGAGATAATTCATACTTAAAATGTCACTTTTAAAGTAATCACTTCGTTACCGCGTTTAACCTTTACGGGGATGGTATCACCTTTATTTCTCTTCCCCAATTCGGCCATGTAGTCTTTCATGTTATTGACAGGATTACCATCCATCTCAATCAAAACATCACCTTGTTGCATTCCCGCTTTCGCAGCAGGACGATCATCAGTTACTCCGTCAATTTTTACACCCGGCCCTTCGAAGGCATAATCGGGCATGATTCCCATCGTCACTTTATAGCGCGGTTTTCCCATATCAGGATTGCGTGTCTGCAGAAATTGGAGCTTATCCAACGATTCTGTTTTTTCAATAACCAACGTGATGTATTCAAGGATCGCTTTTTCACCTTCAAAATTCACTTTATCTACATCATCGCTCGGCTTATGATAATCGGAATGTTGCCCTGTGAAGAAATGTAAGACAGGAACGTTTTTTAAATAAAACGAAGTTTGATCAGAAGGGCCGACTCCGGCGCTGTCCGTCTTTATTCTAAATATGGTGCGCATGGAAGAAATAATCGGAATCCAATCCGGAGCAGTTCCAACACCGTAAATCATTAAAGCTTTTGTAGAATCGTTCAAGCGACCAACCATATCCATATTGATCATGTAATTAACCGTTGATAAGTCAATAGTCGGTTTTTCACAGAACTTTTTGGAGCCCATTAATCCAAGTTCCTCACCGGAAAAACAAATAAAGAGGAAATTGAAAGCCTCTTTACGATTGTTACCCGCGTAATACCGAGCTAATTCCATTACACCTGCAGTTCCTGAAGCATTGTCGTCTGCTCCGTTATGAATTTTCCCTTTACCATTAGCATCAGTAGAATTGCGATCGTGACCTAATCCCAAATGATCATAATGTGCACCAATAACTACTGTGTATTTTGCACCATTATCCAAATAACCCACTACATTTTTTCCCTTGCGCTCTTTTAGATTGGCAGTTGACGTATCGTGCGGATTGGTTGAGGATTTAAACGTAAACGGATAGTAATAGCCATCTGTGCCTTTGGGTTGTAAGCCGGCTTTCTTGAATTCGGCTGCGATGTATTTGGCTGCTTTTTGTTCTCCTTTAGAAGAAGTTCCGCGTCCTTTTAATTTGTCAGATGCTAAATAGGTTACATCTTTCTTCAGGCGATCGACGCTGATATCTTGTGCGGATACTGAAAAAGTAAGTAGTGCCGATAATGCTAATAATGATAGAGTCTTTTTCATAAGGCTAATTTATTCTTTCCAGTCCGCAATAAACACATTCGTATCGCGTGTGCCATTGTTGCGTCTGTTGGAGCAGAAAACAATCTTTTTGCCGTCAGGTGAAAACATGGCGAAGGAATTAAAAATGCTTTCGTGCGTGATTTGTTCCAAACCTGTACCGTCGATGTTGATCATGTACAGCTGAAAGTCGTACCCACGCTGTGATTTATGGTTAGATGAGAAAATAATTTTCTTCCCGGACGGATGATAATACGGAGCCCAATTCGCTTTACCCAAGTTGGTAATCTGCTTGAGATCGGAGCCATCTGCATTGCAAGTATAAATCTCCATGTTGGTTGGCGCCACAAGACCTTGAGCTAACAGTGACTTGTACTCCTCAATTTCTTCCGGTGTCTTCGGGCGTGAAGAGCGGAATACAATTTTACTTCCATCCGGCGAAAAGAATGCACCACCGTCATATCCGAGTTCGTGTGTAATCTGTTTAGGATTACTGCCATCAATATTCATGATCCACAAATCCAAATCACCACCGCGGGTTGACGTGAAAAGAATTTTATCTCCTTTCGGAGAAACAACAGCTTCAGCATCATATCCCTTTTCTGTTGTTAATTGTTTCACCACCTTTCCGTTCAGATCAGCGACAAAAATGTCGTACGTATCGTACACCGGCCAAAGGTACTTTCCACCCGCACGCAAATCCGGCATTGGTGGACAAGGCTTACCGGAAAGATGAGTAGATGCATAAATAATTTGTTTCCCATCCGGCATAAAATAAGAACATGTTGTACGACCGCCTTCATTGCTGATTCGAACGGGTTTATACAATGAATCCTTAACGTCTTTAATTTTCATCGCGAAAATTTGGTCGCACTCCAAGCCCCACTTCGGGTTATTGGACTGAAAGGTCAACCATTTGCCGTCAAAGCTGAAATATGCTTCGGCATTGTCGCCTCCAAACGTTAATTGCTTCAGATTAACAATATGTTTTTCTTGCGGATTGTCGATCGACTTTTTCTTTTTACCGGCTCCAACAAAAAGTATGGCGGCGACAAGAATCAATGCCCACGTAGTAATTTTCATAAAATCATTTTGAAAAGATGCGCTGCAAAGATAACATTCCGCGTCAGCCGAGTGTCTGATTATTGTCAGTACGATATTTGCGATTAATCTTCTTAAATCGCATTTGCAGTACGCCCCAGAAGGCTTCTTTGAAGATTTTGGTCGACATTTTTGAAACACCTTCCACTCGATCCACAAATGTGATCGGCACTTCACGTATTTTGAATCCCAGTTGGTAGGCGGTGTATTTCATTTCAATCTGAAACGCATATCCGACAAAGCGAATATCATCAAGATCAATTGTCTCCAACACTTTGCGCTTGTAGCATTTGAAGCCGGCTGTTGTATCCTTTACATTAAACCACAACACCAAACGAACGTAAACAGATGCGAAATACGACATCAGCAAACGTCCTAGGGGCCAGTTCGATACTTTTCCACCTTTAACATATCGAGAACCAACCGCAACATCCGCCTTCTTGTTGGCACATGCGTCGTACAAGCGAATCAGGTCGTCGGGATTATGCGAAAAATCGCAATCCATTTCAAATATGAAATCGTAATTGCGAATTAGTGCCCATTTGAAACCGTGGATATAAGCAGTTCCTAAACCCAATTTCCCTCGGCGTTCTTCAATGAACAGTCGATCTGAAAATTCGCTTTGCAACTGCTTCACGATGTCTGCAGTGCCGTCTGGAGATCCGTCATCAACGATCAACAAGTGGAAGTTGCCATCCAGCGACATGACTTTGCGAACCATCTTTTCGATGTTCTCCTTTTCATTGTACGTGGGTATGATGACTACTTTTTCGGGCATAATGAGGGTAACGAAGATACTTCTACAAGATTGATCCTGCAAAAGCTTAACAACATTTGGGCAAATGCGGCAAAGATTTTGTAACTTTTAGACAATATGTGGTTCGGACGACTATTTATTTCGATGCTTTTTTTCCTGATGACCTTTGCTAGTCACGCTCAAGACGTGAAAGACAGTGTTCGGTTGTCGCCGGATTCCATTATTACCAAAGCCGATACCGGAATAGCCAGCTGGTATGGTCACAAGTGGAAAGGACGCATGACCGCAAGCGGAGAACGCTTTCATCCCGACAGCATGACTGCTGCACATAAGACCTTGCCCTTTGGAACAATAGTAGAAGTGAGAAATCTGAAAAATGATTCAGTGGTACATGTAGTGATAACCGATCGTTTACCGAAATCTTCTACACGTAGTATAGATTTATCGCCGGCAGCAGCTAAACGATTGAACTTTTACAATGCAGGCTTAACGAAAGTTACTATTAAACCAATAGGCAAAAGAGCAATTAGGAAAGCAAAAAAATAAAACGGGATGAATATTCGTTCCGTAAATAATAAATCCTATAACCTTCCTTTTACAATTTCATCTACCACTGCAGGATCCAGCAATGTAGAGGTATCGCCAAGATTACTCAATTCGCCTTCAGCCACTTTTCGCAAAATTCTGCGCATAATTTTTCCCGAACGTGTTTTGGGCAAGCCGCTTACAATTTGAATCTTATCCGGCTTGGCAATAGGTCCGATAAACTTATTGACTTCCGCAATAATCTCCTTTCGTAACAATTCCTGATCGTCATTTTGTTTGGTAGAAATCACGTAAGCATAAATGCCTTGTCCCTTGATGTCATGCGGAAAACCAACAACAGCACTTTCTACAATATCAGGATGCATATTGATAGCACTTTCCACCTCCGCAGTACCAATTCGATGACCGGAAACGTTAATCACATCATCAACCCGACCTGTAATTCGATAATAACCATCTTCATCGCGCTTACAACCATCACCGGTAAAATACAAGTTCTTGTAAGTAGCGAAATAGTTCGTTCGGCAACGCTCGTGATCACCATACGTGGTGCGAATCATTCCCGGCCAAGGGAACTTTATACATAAATTACCTTCCACTCCGTTACCCACTATTTCATTTCCTTTTTCATCCACAAGAATCGGCTGAATACCCGGCAACGGCAATGTTGCGAAACCCGGTTTGGTTGGAGTAATATCAGCCAAAGGAGAGATCATAATGCCGCCCGTTTCTGTTTGCCACCACGTATCTACAATCGGACACTTTCCTTTACCAATATTGTCGGAATACCATTGCCATGCCTCTACATTGATTGGTTCGCCAACAGAACCTAAAACCCGTAACGAGGATAATTTGTAAGGTTTTACAAAATCTAATCCCGCGGCTTCCAATGCGCGAATGGCAGTAGGTGCTGTATAGAATACATTAACATGATATTTATCCACTACTTGCCAAAAGCGGCCTGCATCCGGGAATGTAGGCACACCCTCAAACAAAACAGAAGTAGCGCCGCACAACAAAGGTCCATAAACGATATACGAATGTCCCGTAATCCAACCGATATCAGCTGTGCACCAATAGACTTCTCCATCACGATACTGAAATACATTTTGAAACGTATATGAAGCATACACCATATAACCGCCGCATGTATGCACAACACCTTTGGGCTTACCTGTTGAGCCCGAAGTGTAAAGAATAAACAACAAGTCTTCGCTATCCATAGGTTCAGCAGGACATTCATCGGCAACATCACGAATTTCATCATGCCACCAAGTATCACGCCCCGACTCCATGTGTACAGCTTCTCCGGTTCTATTCAGAACGATAACGTGCTCTACTGACGGACACAATTCCAACGCTTCATCTACTACTTTCTTAATCGGAATTTCTTTCGCACCACGATACGCACCATCCGTCGTCAAAACCATTTTGCAGTCGCTATCTTGAATACGACCTGCTAAAGAGGATGCGCTGAATCCCGCAAAAACAACAGAGTGTACGGCACCAATACGCGCACAAGCCAACACCGCAATTGCCAACTCGGGAACCATCGGCATGTACAAACACACACGATCCCCCTTCGTAATTCCTTTGCGTTTCATCACATTCGCCACTTTACAAACTTCGTGATACAACTGACGATACGTATATGAGCGAGGTTCATCGTCATTGTCATTCGGTTCCCAGTAATACGCCACCTGATCACCGCGTGCATCGAGATGACGATCCAGACAATTTTCTGTGATATTCAATTTCCCGTTGATGAACCACTTAACGTCGGGCTGTTCGAAGTTCCACTCCAAAACCTTATCCCACTTTTTGTTCCAAACAAATTCTTCGGCCACCCGGGACCAAAATTGTTCCGGCTGTTGAATACTGAATTGATATTGTTCGTGATAGTGCTGAAGTGACGTGATGCGCATAGCGAAAGATATTTACACCGAAGATAATGGTGCGCGATGGAAATCGCAAGGTGAAAACCGATGAGCATAAACACACCGGATGCACTCCGGTTGAATTTAAGACCTCCGTTATCAATCGTATTACTACCTTCGAAAATCAAAACTCCTCACAATGCGCACCTCATTTTTGTTACTACCTGTTATAGCACTCTTTGGGTTGAGTTGCTCCCAAACGGATCAAAAAAAATCTGAAACAACTGCTAAGCATCGTCCTACTTCAATTGTTAATTTCATCAACGGTAGCACACTCGCTTATGATTCAGTGGCGGTGAAAGCATCAGGGGCAGATCAATACGGGATGAAACAATATGTAATGGCCTTTTTGAAACGCGGTCCGAACAGAAATCAAGATTCAGCTACTGCAGCTCAATTGCAGAAACAACATTTGGAGAACATCAATCGCATGGCTGCAGAAGGCAAGTTGAT
This sequence comes from uncultured Flavobacteriales bacterium, assembly GCA_937974275.1. Lineage (GTDB taxonomy): Bacteria > Bacteroidota > Bacteroidia > Palsa-965 > Palsa-965. The sequence goes on along the minus strand of CALJIF010000090.1, from coordinate 10,123 downwards.
AGTTGCAGGTCCTTTTATGGATGATGGCGATATCAGAGGAATATATGTTTTTAACGTAAGTACGATTGAAGAAGCGGAACAACTAACAGCGAGTGATCCTGCCATCAAAGCCGGCCGCCTAACAATGGAATTGCATCCGTGGTATGGATCTGCTGCCTTGCAATGGAATCCTCAATTGCACAAGCTGGTAGAAAATACTAATGTGGCTGAATAAGTGGTTACTGCTTTGGTCGCACATACGCCACTACGTCCTTATCCGTAATAGTTTTTTCGCCCAGAATAATTAGTCGCTCGATGCAATTGCGGAACTCACGAATGTTTCCTGTCCAATTGATTTTCTGTAATTCTTTGATGGCTTCTTTCGTGATTCCTTTCACCGGAATGCCGTGCTCTTCGCAAATCATTTTCAAAAAATGTTCTGCCAACATCGGAATATCATCTTTACGATCGTTTAACGAAGGAACATGAATTAATATAACGCTGAGACGATGATATAAATCTTCACGGAATAAACCTTTGATGATCTCTGTCTTTAAATCTTTGTTGGTTGCAGCAACCACTCGCACGTTCACTTTAATTTCCTTGTCACCACCTACACGTGTGATTTTATTTTCCTGCAATGCACGCAATACTTTAGCTTGTGCAGACAGGATCATATCGCCAATTTCATCCAGAAACAATGTACCGCCTTCTGCCAATTCAAACTTTCCTTTACGTTGTGCAACTGCAGATGTAAACGCACCCTTCTCGTGACCGAATAATTCCGATTCGATCAACTCGGATGGAATTGCTGCGCAGTTCACTTCTACCAAAGGACCTGCTGCGCGATTGCTTTTCTCGTGCAACCAACGTGCAACCAGTTCCTTTCCTGTTCCATTTTCACCGGTAATTAAAACACGAGCATCTGTTGGCGCCACTTTATCAATCATTTCCTTGATGTTCGCAATGCCCTCTGATTCGCCAATCATATCGAACGTTTTGGAAATTTTTTTCTTCAACGTTTTAGTCTCTTTCACCAAAGTCGATTTGTCCATTGCATTGCGAATGGTCAACAACAGGCGATTGAGATCCAGTGGTTTTTGAATAAAATCATACGCTCCTTTTTTCACTGCTTCAACTGCAGTTTCAATATTTCCGTGTCCCGAAATCATCACGACCGGAGCATCAATGGCAGCGTCCATTAATCTATCCAACGCTTCCATGCCGTCCATCTTTGGCATCTTAATGTCGCACAGAATCATATCATACTTCTCCTTTTGCGCCATTGTAAGGCCCTCCAGCCCATCGCCCGCTTCATCCACCTTAAAGTTTTCGTACTCTAAAATTTCACGCAACGTGCGACGAATGCTCTTCTCATCGTCAATAATTAAAATTCTGGACATAGCTCGGATTGTAAATAGACGTTGAATTTAATGAAAACCTTGCATACTTACGCGATCAGAAGATCTGTTAATGCGCCTTCCTTTAATGCATACGATGACATGCGCATAGCAGGTAAGTCCAAGCGACGAATTACCAATTCTACCAAAATTGCAGATACCACGATCATATCCACCCGCATGGCGACCAAACCCCTTATCTGTAAACGCTGCGCGCGCGTCGACTGCAATAATTTTTCGTGAATTGCAGCACATTGTTCCAGATCGAATTCGAAACTCGTTGCTTCTTCGATTGTTCGTGTTGGATCGTGCTCTGCAAATAACATTTCCGCTAACGATTCGAATGATCCTGATGCGCCTATCAGCTCCGTTACCTGGAGTTCCCTTGCCGCTTGATACATAGGGCTGAGTATTTCATCCAGATACTGTTCTATTTCCCGAATTTCATCCGGGCGTATCGGATCTGACGGTTGGAAACGCTGCAACAGCCGCGATGCTCCGATTTCGAAACTCCGCTTCCACAACAATCCGTCTTTGTCGGCAATGATGAATTCTGTACTTCCACCGCCTATATCAATTATCAGCGATCGCTCTTCACGAAAATTCAATGCAGCACGTACACCTTTGTAGATGTATTCCGCTTCTTTGGCACCATCAATAATCTGAATTTCTATACCGGTGCGCATCTTCACATCCGCTGTGAATTGCTGGCCGTTAGCTGCATTGCGAACTGCAGAAGTTGCGAATGCCATAATACGCATTACTTCAAATTGCCTGCACTCCGATGCATAATGTTCCATCGCCTCTAGTCCGCGGATGTATGCATCTTCCACTATCACGCCTTTGTTAATCCCACCTTCGCCTAATCGCACCGGAATTTTTTCCGAGTGTACTTTCGAAAAAAATGCTCCGTGAGCATCCGCGATGAGGAGGTTAAATGTATTCGTACCTAGATCTACTACAGCAACTCTCATTCACTACCCCCGATAAAACATCCATTTGCCCAACTCTTTCCACGAAATTTTCTTGCCATACATCAGAATTCCCGTACGATAAATTCTTCCGGCGATCCATGTGAAGAAGATAAATGACACCACTAAAATGAACATGGACAAAAACAACTCCAATACATAAACACCGCCGTACGGAATACGCATTAACATTACAACAGGAGATGTTAAGGGAATCATGGATAGCCATTTTGCAATTGTGCCGTCCGGATCGTTCAATACAGCGCCTGAGCTTGCGATTGCAATAATTAATGGAATGGTAACAGGCAATGAAAATTGACTGGTATCGGAGTCTGTATCCGCAGCAGAACCGATTGCGGCGAAAAGTGCAGCGTACATTAAGTAACCGAAAATGAAATAAAACAAAAACGCAGGAATCAAATTGCCCCACGGAATAGACATGATCGTATCCATGGTTTGCACCGTGCTGTCCGTAATTTCAATATTCATCAATTTACCTGCGCCCGGATTAACAGGCATTCCCGTATTCGCGTTACCGGTAAGTTGCGTTAAGTCGGTTTGTTTGTCTTGTATTGCCCCTACAACAGGAGTTATAATTAACAACGACAACAAAATCCAGATTGAAAATTGTGTAATGCCCACCAATGTCACTCCGATGATTTTGCCCATCATCAGCTGAAACGGTTTCACGGAAGAAACAATCACCTCAACAATACGTGTAGTTTTTTCTTCCACTACGCTGCGCATAATGCGCACACCGAACATCAGAATGTACATATAGATAATCATTCCGAACGCTAATCCCGTAAACGCTTTTACCGTCGAATTGCCAACTGTCCCCTTAATTTCATTTAACACGGCAACTTTGCGTAACGCATGCTCCATCACGCCGGGATCAATTTTATTCACCTGCATGATGTCCTTCTGCACTTCTTTGGTTAAAATCGTTTGCAATAAATTCAATGTGTTGAAGCCGGGTTCTTTGCGTGATTTCAGAATTACTGCCAAACCTTGAGAATGCAGTTGTGCTGTATCACCACCGCCCATGAAATTCTCGGGAATGTATAACACCGAAACACCGGAAGAATCTTTGTACAACGCCTCAACCTTATCCAATTCTTCATACACATGATTATAATTGAACTTAAGGTTGGCAGTATCCTTAAATACATAAGCATAACCTAACGAATCCGGAATTCCACTGGCATCAACGACAACAATTTCACGCGAAGCGCCGGGCTGTCCTGCCAGCAAAGGAGGCACAATAAACAATGCCGCCCATAATACCGGCGCCAAAAAACACATCACGATAAACGTTTTGTTTTTAACGTGTGTGAGGTATTCTCTTGATATAATGATCCAGGTTTTACCCATAACTATTCCGTGTAATTACTTCGTGTTCCCAAACGTTCGGCAGTAGCTTCTCTTCCTTGCACAGCCGCAATAAATATGTCATTCATAGTTGGAAGTACTTCCGTAAAAGCATGAACTTCCACTGCAGGGAGTACGGCGGTCAATAAATTATTAGGTGTTGCATTCCCTAATAAACGCACACGTACTTTGTGAAAGCCATCACCTTCTTCGTGCTTATCAATTAGTTCGGCACCCGTCCACATGGCATTGGTGAATCCCATCATATTGCCTTTAAAAGACAAATCGTACGTGCGTGATGCGTATTGACGACGTATATCTTTCACCGGACCATCCAACACTTTCTTCGAACGATTGATTAACGCAATATGATCACACAACTCTTCCACAGAACCCATATTGTGCGTAGACAGAATTATCGTACTTCCATTATTCTTTAAACGAACTATTTCGTCTTTGATAATTTGTGCGTTGATCGGATCGAATCCGCTGAAGGGTTCATCTAAAATCAATAATCGTGGTTCGTGCAGGACGGTTACGATAAACTGAACTTTCTGCTGCATGCCTTTCGAAAGTTCTTCCACCTTCTTCTTCCACCAACCTTGCATTTCAAAACGTTCGAACCACTCTTCAATGCGGTGACGCGCTTCTTTTTTACTGAGTCCTTTTAATCGCGCCAGATAAATGGCTTGCTCACCTACTTCCATCTTACGATATAACCCGCGCTCTTCGGGTAAATAACCGATTTGCTGCACGTGAGAGTTATCCAACAAACGATCTTCAAACAACACTTTGCCTTCGTCAGGGCCGGTAATTTGATTGATGATTCGAATTAATGTGGTTTTTCCTGCGCCATTTGGCCCCAGAAGTCCGAAAATTGAGGATTCCGGCACATCGATACTAACATCATCAAGAGCAACGTGACCGGAAAAGCGCTTGGTAATATGTTGCGCTGAAAGTAAAATTCCCATACGGGAACTAAGTTAGGAGAAAAGAATGAGTATGCAGAAATAGAAAATATCCTACTCGCGATGAATTTTATTAAGCTCGTCCAAATCCAACAAGTCTTTCGGACGACCCACAGCGATCTTTGTTTCCCTGAGGTGATTAATGTGTAAAAATGGAATCATTATATCTTCCAATCGCACAACCTGAGCCTGGTTTAAACAAGTATCGAAACCTATGGGCTCTAACCCTTTAACGCCGGACATTAAATCAATTGGAAAGCCACTTGGCAATTTGATTATGGACCAACCGGCGACAAACTGCATGCGATCCAATTCCGGAAGCCGGATGTTCAGCAATTCTTCGAGAGCAGCTCTTAAGTGGCGACGATTTTCCCAGTCATCTTTCACCCATAAATCAATATCCTCAGTGAAACGATTATAACCATGAAGATTTACAGCAAAGCCGCCTACCAGAAGATACTTTACACGATGCTGCTGTAATACGCGGAAAAGCTGAAGTATTTCTTCGTCACCAAAATCCATATTTACTTATTTGGTATTCGTTGTGCGCGGTCAAACATCCGCTTAATACGAATCAGTCGCAACAGAATAAAGAAGCGCTCTTCAGGAGTTCGTTTGCGAATTTCTTCTAAACGCTGTTGCTCGTTAATAAACACCGACGGTTGCTCTTGCATGATGAAATTTAGTCAAAATACTCTTTCATGCGATCGAAGAAACTCTTGTCTTTGGTGCCGGGCTTGGGTTTAAAATTGTCCGACTCGCGCAGTTTTTCCAACGTCTTCTTCTCTTCGGAAGAAAGGTGTTTCGGTGTCCAAACTTGCACATTAATCAACAAGTCGCCTTTCTGATAACCATTGATATCGGGCAATCCTTTACCTTTTAATCGGAGCATTTTACCCGATTGTGTTCCGGAATCAATTTTCACACGCGCCTTTCCATCCAATGTTGGAATATCTACAGAACAACCTAAAGCTGCATCAATGAAACTAATGTGCTGTTCGAAAAATAAATTATTGCCATCGCGGGTAAACAACTCATGTTCTTGTTCTTCAATAACGACGATCAAATCACCGGGAACACCACCGCGAGGACCGGCATTTCCTTTGCCGTTAACACTCAGTTGAATTCCTTCGTGAACACCCGGAGGAACGGGAATGGTAATCACTTCTTCTCCACGCACAACACCGTCACCGTGACACGATTTACATTTGTCCGTTATAGTTGTGCCTTCACCATTACACGTTGGACATGGTGCAGCTGTGTGCATTTGTCCCAACATGGTATTCATTACCCGTGTAACTTGTCCGCTTCCTTTGCAAGTAGAACATGTTGTTGGGGCAGAACCGGATGCTGCACCCGAACCGTTGCACTTATCGCAACTGATGGCTTTACCGACTTTAATTTTCTTCTCCACCCCGGTCGCCACCTCTTCCAACGTCACTTTTACTTTCACACGCAAATTCGACCCACGATTTACTCGTCGTCCGCGCTGTCCGCCACCACCGAATCCGCCACCGAATCCGCCACCGAAAATATCTCCGAATTGAGAGAAAATATCATCCATGCTGAAACCGCCGCCCGGACCGCCGGATGAAGCTCCGCCCATTCCCGCGTGGCCAAACTGATCGTAACGGCGTCGTTTTTCTTCATTGCTCAACACCTCGTAAGCTTCGGCAGCTTCCTTAAATTTATCTTCTGCTTCCTTATCGCCGGGGTTTTTATCCGGATGGTATTTAATCGCCAACTTCCGATAAGCCTTCTTGATCTCATCAGCAGAAGCGGATTTTCCAACTCCAAGTATTTCGTAATAATCGCGTTTTGACATAACTCTTAAATTATACGCTTATGCACCTACAACTACTTTTGCAAAGCGGATCACTTTACCGTTGAGCGTGTAACCCTTTTCTAATTCATCCACCACTTTACCCTTCAAATCCTCTGATGGTGCAGGGATATTGGTAATTGCTTCATGCAAATCAACATTAAACACTTCACCTTTAGCGCTAACATATTGCAATCCTTTCTGCTGCAAAACAGTTCTGAATTTTTGCGCAATCAGCTGAACGCCTTCATTTACCGCTTTGATATCGGTAGCGTTTTCATTATTCGCAATAGCGCGCTCGAAATCATCCACAACCGGCAATAACGCTTTAAAAATATCTTCCCCCGCAGTATTCAATAAATCAATTCGTTCGCGAGCAGTACGTTTCCTGAAATTGTCGAAATCAGAATACAGACGTAAAAATTTATCATTTGCCACAGCCAGCTGTTCTTCTAATTCGGCAATGCGTTTTTCTGCTGCTTCCGTAGGTTCACCCGGCAATGCATCCTGATGATGAACCTGTTCTTCGTTATTCAAATTTTGTTCGTTTTCCATAATCTAACTTGCTTACAATACATTGACAGGATGACAGTCTATTCAACTCATGACATCCGGAATACTAATTAATTCTATTGCCAAAGATATATTCAAATGCCGCGCCACAGGGCTAAAACCGACAATGTGTCAGTAATAAAAAACCCGCTCGAGGCGGGTCTTGTTTAATCTTCCTTTCGTTCTGCAGGATCTTTTTTGGCCTTTTTGTCCTTCTTCACTTTCTTCTCCTTCTTGGGCTTCTTCTCCTTTTTCTTATCCTTCTGGCTGTCCTTAATCTTTGCAGGATCAGTCTCCAGCTGAGTGGACAAGGCTTTCAGCAATTGTTCGCCACGTAAATTCTTCGCAACAATAACGCCATTACCATCAATCAGCAAGTTCGATGGAATGGAATAAATCTGATAGCGCTGTGCTGCCGCATTATTCCAGTACTGCAAATCGCTGACATGATATGGCCAAATCAAACTGTCTTTCTTGATGGCGGCAGTCCATGCGTTTTTCTGACCGGGACGATCCAGAGAAACCGAGTACACGGTAAAACCATTCCCATTGACAAATAATTGATCCTTGTAAGTTTTGTAGGCTTTAACAACGTGCGGATTTTCCATACGACACGGCCCGCACCAGGAAGCCCAAAAATCAATCAGCACCATTTTACCGCGCAACGACGACAATGGAATAACGGAATCGTTCGGATTCTTCATCACAATATCAGGCGCGATATTTCCCACATTCAAACCAACTACACTGCCGGTTTGTGCGAATGCTGCAACTGAAATTAGCGCAGCAAATATTACTGTATAAAATCTGTTCATAGTTTTCATGATTATTTACGGACAATTTCCGCGCCAAGATTACGTAAACGAGTGTCTATGTTCTGGTAACCGCGATCGATTTGTTCAATGTTGTGAATAGTACTTTTTCCTTTGGCAGATAAGGCTGCAATGAGCAATGAAACACCTGCACGAATATCCGGGGAAGTCATGGTTACACCTTTCAACGAATGCTCTCTACCGAGTCCGATTACAGTTGCGCGATGCGGATCACACAAAATAATTTGTGCACCCATGTCAATCAACTTATCTACAAAGAATAAACGGCTTTCAAACATCTTTTGATGAATCAAAACACTTCCCTTCGCTTGTGTTGCAACAACCAATACGATACTTAGCAAATCCGGAGTAAAGCCGGGCCAAGGAGCATCTGAAATAGTCAGGATGGAACCATCAATAAACGTATCAATCTCGTATTTGTCTTGAGACGGAATGAACAAATCATCTCCTCTACGTTCCATTTTAATTCCTAAACGCTGAAACACGTTGGGAATAATTCCTAAATGTTCGTATCCGACATTTTTAATCGTAATCTCCGATTGTGTCATTGCCGCAAGTCCAATAAATGAACCTACTTCAATCATATCCGGTAACATGGTATGCTCAGTCCCTCCGAGATATTCAACTCCTTCGATCGTCAACAAATTAGAACCGATTCCGGAAATCTTCGCTCCCATACGATTCAACATTTTACACAACTGCTGCAAATAAGGTTCGCAAGCAGCATTGTAGATTGTTGTTGTTCCTTCTGCCATTGCAGCAGCCATAACGATATTGGCCGTTCCTGTTACGGAAGCTTCATCCAACAACATATATGCGCCTTTCAGACGCTTGGCTTCTACTTTATAAAATTCATTTTCCGCATCGTAGGTAAAATTGGCACCAAGATTTTCGAACCCGATGAAATGCGTGTCCAAACGACGACGTCCAATTTTATCACCACCGGGTTTCGGAATATATCCACGACCATATCGCGTCAGCAGCGGACCGACGATCATAATAGATCCGCGCAAAGCACCGCCTTTATTCTTAAATTTTTCTGAATTGATGTAATCAATATCGATCTCGTCAGCTTGAAACGTATAGGACTCAGGTCCTAACTTTTCAACTTTAACACCTAGGTCACGAAGCAAGTCAATCAGTTTGTTGACGTCAATAATATCAGGCACCTTGTTGATGGTAACCTTCTCCGGCGTTAACAGAACCGCAGATAAAATTTGCAACGCTTCGTTCTTTGCACCTTGAGGAACAAGTTCACCACGGAGTTGCTTGCCGCCAATAATTTCAAAAGAGGCCATTATCTTTTCTTCTTTTTCTTTTTCTTACCGAGTCCTAGGTTGATCGCCACCTGATTCTGTGGGATAGCATTCTTTGGCAGTATTTCATTGGTATGCAGGAATCTGAAATTCTCGCTAACCTTCAACGAATTTTTGGACAATTCATCCAACTGCTCCACAATCAACTGATCATTTACAGAGTCACGATTCCAATTCAAATATTGCTTCTTCATGAGTTGAGCCAACTGCTCCGTAAACACCTGACGATTTTTAGGATCTTGCTCATTCATTGCCTTACGAATCAAATCCTCCAGAATTTTTCCGTAATGACGATACTTGATGGTATTTATCGGATAAGGAACGCGATCCGGCTTTGATTCCAATTGCGCCTTTTCCGGCTTCGGGAATGGAGCATCAACATCCAACTGAAAATTTGCCATAATATGCAAATGATCCCACAGCTTGTGTTCAAAATCGTTGTACTCTTTCAATTGCGGATTTAATATTGCCATTACGCGTACAATTGTTTTGGCACAACGCGTACGCTCCGCTTTATCAGGAATAGTTAGGCAATGTTCAATCATGCGGTGTACGTTACGTCCGTATTCCGAAATTGACATGTGAGTTAAACCGGTGTTATACTCCATCCCGGTTGTATTATTCTTCATTTCTTGCATGTACAAAGGATTAACTGTATTAAAACAGTGACGTAAAGGTAGTGAATTCCATGCAGTCCGATATGATGAATTAACGGTACTTAACACCTAAATTTGCCCACATGGGAGCGATCATTTATTACCTAACCATTCCGTTCATCTACATGATCGCTCTTTTGCCGTTTCCAATTCTGTACCTGCTTTCCGACTTCATTTATTTGGTGCTCTATAAACTTTTGGGGTACCGAACGAAAGTTGTTCGTCAAAATTTGAAACGATCATTTACGGAAAAAA
>CALJIF010000089.1 GCA_937974275.1 uncultured Flavobacteriales bacterium | reverse complement strand
CTCTCCGGCGGCTTTATTGGTAAACGTAATCGCCAGAATTTTCTTGAATTTTCTTGAATTTTGAGCTGAATCGGAAAGGGCAATCATCAAATACTCTTTGACAAGAGTAAATGTCTTTCCGGATCCGGCTGAGGATTTGTAAATCGCGAATGTCACCTGATAAAGTTAATAATGTGGAGGAGGATTTACACTTTGAGAATGTTATATTTGTTAGTACTCAACACAAATTCATGAAAAAGATTTCCTTCTTTATTTCTCAGCTTGTTTCTGTTGCGCTGCTTGCACAAGCTCCATTAGCCACTAATCCGGTAGTTGACGCACCGGTTCCGCAATATCCGGTTATCATCAATCCGGGAAGTTATGTGCCGAATCAATTGCTTGTCATGTTCAAGCCCGAAGCTTCTTTAGGAGATGTGCAGGAGGATTTTGCGAAAGCAGGATTTGCATTGGTGAACGCTGAGTTAGCTTCTAAAACTATGCGCATTTGGAAATTGACTTTTACGGATGGAGTAGGGATGGAGTCGTTGTTGAGTGCTGCGAAATCATGCTCGACTTTGCAAATGGCGCAGTTTAACCATTATGTTGCACCGCGTGAAACTGTTCCGAATGATACTCAGTTTGGAACCATGTGGGACATGAAGAACACAGGTCAGAGTGGAGGAACGATCGATGCAGACATTGATGCAACGGATGCCTGGGATATTACAACCGGTGGCTTGACTGCTACCGGCGACACAATTGTAGTTGCAGTGATTGATGGCGGATTTTCATTAAGTCACCAGGATTTGAATTATTGGAAGAACTATAATGAAATTCCAAACAACGGAATTGATGATGACAATAATGGATACATCGATGACTTCAATGGTTGGAATGCGTACAATAGCAATGGAAATATTACTTCAGACAACCATGGGACGCACGTAGCGGGAACAGTTGGTGCACGTGGTAATAATAGCCTTGGTGTCGTAGGCGTAAACTGGGGCGTGAAAGTGATGGCGATTATGGGTTCTTCAGGTGATGAAGCCGAAGTAGTTGAAGCGTATTCTTACGCGTTGGATCAACGTAAGCTGTATAATCAATCATTCGGTGCTGCCGGAGCATTTGTAGTAAGCACAAATTCATCTTTTGGTGTGGATGGTGGTCAACCGGCCAATTACCCGATTTGGTGTGCGATGTACGATTCTATGGGCGTATATGGTATTTTATCTGCAGCGGCTACCGCCAATCAGAATTGGAATATTGACAATGTGGGTGATATTCCAACCGCATGTTCAAGTCCTTACATGATTGCGGTTACGAATACAACGCGCTTTGATGTAAAAACAACGGGTGCAGGATATGGAGCAACAACCATTGATCTTGGTGCGCCCGGTTCGTCAATTCTGTCTACAACCAACAATAACGGTTACAATACATTGTCGGGAACGTCAATGGCTACACCTCATGTTGCGGGTGCTGTTGCATTGGTATTATCTGCGGGATGTCCGGCGTTTATTAATGATTACAAAATGTATCCGGATAGTTTTGCTGCTATTGTTCGTGATATGATCTTGGATTCTGTTGATGTGCTGTCGTCACTTAATGGTTTATGCGTAACGGGTGGACGATTAAATGTGTACAGATCTGTACTCGCCATGGAGAACTATTGTTTGACAACATCCGTATTTCCTGCAACGACGGGTAATTTGCAGTTGGCTCCATTAGTTCCGAATCCTGCGCAAAATGAAGTTCAGATTCAGTTTGATGCATCAGGTGCTTCGCAAGTACAGGTTACCATTACCGATTTGAGCGGCAGAATGGTATCGCGTGTTACACACAGCGCAAACGGAGGAATAACCACACAACGTTTGGATGTGAGCACATTAAATGCGGGAATGTATGTGATTACCGTTGAAGCGAACGGACGTGTATCTAACGGTCAACGCTTGATCAAACAATAATTGTATTCTTCTAGTTTTCGAGACGTGATGCGAAACTAACCAGTTTGTATCCGTTTTCTTTGCGAGTTTCGTATACTTCCATGAAGTCATCGAGTGTTTCGCATTTGTTTACAGCGCTTGCAGTAATGTTATCATCAACAGCTAAAGTTGCGAACCAAGAACCGTCGCCGTATTGAACGGACAACAACTGATATCCTACATCAAATTTTTCTTTGATTGCCGGACGCAATTCGTCCCAGGACTCACGAATGATGTATGCATTTTTAGTTTGACGTTTGCTCTTTACGAAAGCGCCTACCCAAAATCCCTGCGCATAAGCAACGTCTGCCAAATAAATTTCTTTCTCCCACATATTGCTGATGGAAGTCTTTAGATCATCCAGAGAATTTTTGAATGCATAACCACTGTCTTCGTAGTCACTGTCTTTTAACAGAACAGCCACCCATTGACCTTTGAAATAATCGATATTCACAAGGTTCCAACCCGCATCCCATTTTTCGCGAATTTTATTTTTCAAATCATCCACTTCTTCTGCGGTAACGAATGTTGAATTGGAAATGTGATCAGAGTTCATGAAAATACCGATCCAGGAATACGCGTGGTGACCAACGGCAATGAGGTGTGAACCGTCTTCCTTTTTTTCATTGATCTTGTTCGCAAGTGCTGACCATTCCTGTGTTCTGAAGTATGAACCGGATGAGGTTTCTTTTACTTTCTGAAAACAAGCAATAATGTAACGATTATCAGTTTGAACCGCCGTAAATGAAGAATACGCGATCCATGATCCTGTTAACAAAGAGACAATTCCGAGTGCAGCAACTAATTTTTTCATGCGATTCATTTTATGATTGTATAACTCCAACATTGTAACGTTTCTTAATTGGGCTGTGGTCTGCCATTTCTATACCCATTGAAATCCACTTGCGTGTATCCAATGGATTTATGATAGCATCTATCCATAATCGTGCCGCAGCGTAATATGGTGTAGTTTGTTTTTCGTAACGCTGTGTAATCTTATCCAGCAAAGCCTTTTCGTCTTCAGGAGTAATTTCTTCACCTTTCGCTTTCAATGTACTAACCTGAATTTGAAGTAATGTTTTAGCTGCTTGCGCTCCGCCCATCACTGCAATTTGTGCAGTCGGCCATCCAACGATAAGTCGCGGATCGTAAGCTTTACCGCACATGGCATAATTAGCTGCACCAAAAGAATTTCCAACGATGATCGTAAATTTAGGAACAACCGAATTGCTCATGGCATTTACCATTTTCGCTCCGTCTTTAATGATGCCGCCATGTTCCGAGCGCGAGCCTACCATAAATCCGGTAGCATCTTGCAAAAACACCAACGGAATTTTCTTCTGATTGCAATTCATGATGAAACGCGCGGCTTTGTCGGCTGAGTCGGAATAAATAACTCCTCCGAATTGCATTTCGCCTTTTTTACTCTTCACTACCTTACGCTGATTAGCCACAATTCCAACAGCCCAACCATCCACACGTGCGTATCCGCACACGATAGATTGACCGTAGAGTTTTTTGTATTCTTCGAACGAATCCGCATCAACCAAACGATCGATAATTTCATGCATGTCGTAGGCCTTATCGCGAGTATCCGGAATAATTCCCAGAATTTCTTTAGCATCCTTCGCCGGAGCTTTGCCCGCAATTCGGTCGAAACCGGCTTTTTCATACGAGCCGATTTTGTCTAGAATATTTTTAATGCGATCCAGACAATCTTTATCGTCGGTGCATTTATAGTCTGTTACGCCTGAAATTTCGCAGTGTGTAGTTGCACCGCCGAGCGTTTCATTATCAATGGACTCACCGATAGCAGCTTTAACCAGATAACTTCCTGCAAGGAAAATAGTACCGGTCTTGTCAACAATTAAAGCTTCATCGCTCATAATCGGCAGATAAGCGCCACCTGCAACACAGGAGCCCATAATGGCTGCAATTTGTACAATGCCTTCGGAGGACATGATCGCATTGTTTCGGAAAATTCGACCGAAGTGTTCTTTATCAGGAAAGATTTCATCCTGCATAGGTAAATACACGCCGGCACTATCTACCAAATAAATGATCGGCAAACGATTTTCCATCGCAATTTCCTGTGCTCGTAAATTTTTCTTCCCTGTTATAGGAAACCATGCTCCGGCTTTAACCGTTGCATCATTGGCTACAACAATACATTGCTTCCCGCGCACATAACCAATCACAACCACAACGCCGCCTGCAGGACAACCGCCATGCTCTTCGTACATGTCTTCTCCGGCAAAGGCTCCAATTTCAATGGATGGGGCATTTTCGTCAAGCAAATAAGCGATACGCTCACGGGCAGTTAATTTACCTTGCTCGTGAAGTTTGGCGATGCGGCCCTTTCCGCCACCTTCTGCCACTTTTTCCAACTTTCGTTGCAAATTGGAAATCAGCAACTTCATGCCGTCTTCATTCTTATTGAATTCCAGATTCATTTTTGAACCGGAAACTTCTTTTGCCTGTGACATAATTCGATTATTTGAGGGCTAAAGATACGGCATTCACGAATTTTAGCGCGACAAAATAAACTAATGGAAAATAAAAAAGGATTGACATTCGTCAATCCTTTTTACGATTACAAAATCGGTTATTAGCGCTGAATCATCAACTTCTCGGTACGTGAATTTCCTTCACTACTGATGCGAACAAAATAAACTCCTGTTGGAAGATTTTCTACGTTAACATTCACCAAGTCGGCAGCTGTTTGTTGTGTCGTTACTACTTTCCCGCTCAGATCCATGATCTCAATCAGGCTGTTTCCGTTAAGTCCGGCAATGGTAAATCCGTTGTTTGCTGGATTCGGGTACAGGACAACATCATGTGTTGAAATTTGCTCTGCAATGCCGACACAAGCATCTACAGTAATTGAAATGGTTGCTGTTCCGGAGCAGCTGTTGGTGTCGGTATACGTATAAATGATGTTATAATTTCCGGCACCTGCAGAAGGGTCGAATGAATTACCACTTACGGATGTTCCTGAAAACGCACCACCTGAAGGCGTTCCGGTTAAGGTAACGTTAGCGTCATCAGCACATACTGTATTGGAAGACGCAGTTGCACTTACTGACGGATTTGCAAAAACGGAAAGCACAATTACTGCTGTGTTACTGCAACCGCTGGTATCAGAATACGTGTATGTAACAGTATGATTACCTGCACCACTAACTGAAGGTGTAAAGGTTATACCTGAAACTCCGGGACCACTGAATGTTCCATTTGCAGGAGTGCCCACTAATGGAACAGGAGGTGCTGATTCGCACATGGAAGTAACCGCAGCCGATGCACTAACATTAGGTAAAGCGTTGATCACCACGTTAACTGTATCGCTATTCACGCAACCATTGGTATCCGTTACGTTTACGAAGTATGTTCCCGTATTGGTAACAGTCAGTGAATCATTCGTGCTATTATCATTCCATAAATAAGTTGATCCGCTTGGAATTGATGCAACTAATGTAGCGCTGCCGCAATAAGAACTATCTACTCCAAGATCAACAACAGGCAATGCCCAAATTGTCAGGCTAATCGTATCACTTGCAGTGCATCCATCCGTATTTGTAACGGCAACAGAATAATTACCAGTTGTGTTGGCAGGAATCATCTGAATCGTATCGCCTGTATTCCATAAATAGGTCGCACCAACGTTGCCGGCGTCAAGTATTGTTCCAGCGCATGCATTTCCGTCTCCACCTAAGTTGACAACAGGGTAACTTCCAAGCGTTAAAGTAATTCCAACAGCAGCAGAATCGGCGCAAGTATTCAGGTTGGTTTTAATCATGTTGTAAACACCGGGTACATTGGTGGAATACACATTCGTTGTAGCACCTGCAATTGGAGAACCATTCAAATACCATTGGCTTGTTCCTCCGCTGGAGCCTGTTAATGTTACTGAATCGCCACTACAAATTACAGATGCACCTGACAATGCAACTACCGGTAAATTGTTAACCGTTAGAGCTTGTGTTGCAATCGTGTCGCCTGCAATTCCTGTATATCCAACAACTGCGATGGAGTAGTTTCCTCCTGTAGTATAAGAATGCGAATGACCGCCTGAAGCCTGTAACGCCAATGCAGCCGCAACGGTGAGCGTATCAGAGTTACCATCACCCCAATGGTAAATGACGTGTGATAGAAGCTGTGTTCCGCCTCCAATATTTACGTATGCCAATTCATTACGGCAAATAGTATTTGGACCAAACGCTGCACGAGTTGGCATTGCCAGTCCGCGAAGATCATCAGGTAAGCTCATGATGTTGGTTGCGGCATAGACGCCCGACGTTGATGCACGCTTGAAACTACTGGAAATATTACTAATTATCAATTTACCGGGACCATTATATAAGACACCGAAAGTTTCTCCACCTGACGTTCCGGTAATTGGAATGTTGGTAGGCGTGTAACTCACACTGTTCACCGGAAATTTTTCCATCACCACAGTACCATTTCCTGACCAGTGATAAATGTGGTTATCATCCGGATTGAAGCAGATGATCTCGCCATCTGCACCATTACCCATTGCGAAACGTAATGTTTTAGTTCCGTTGGTTTTATTGATATCGTAAAACGTTTCCGAAACGGTAGCGCCATCACCTGTTGCACCATACATCTGTCCATTACTTCCAATTGTGATACTGGAGAAGTTATCTCCCAGATTACCGACTTGAGTACAAATGCCTGTCGCAGGATCAATCGTTGCTAATACACGACCGGACACGGCGGATACTTTCAGAATCGCGTAGGTCTGTGCAGTCGTTGGATCGTAAGTCAGTCCATTGATACCGGTGATCGTAAATGACGGTAATGAAGGAGCAACACGATGAACGATTTGCCATGTAGTAGTATCAATTCCCCAAAGAGAATCTTGAAACGGACTAGAGCCATAAATAATTGGAGAGGGAATAGGTGCCTGTGCAACCAATTTCAAACATAAAATTCCTAAGAGCAACGGGGTAAGAATTTTTTTCATGGTAGCTAACGAGTTAGTTTGTGTGAATGGGGTTAAAGGTAATCAAAATCACCACTTTAAATGATCATGATCAGTATTGAGTGATGTTGTTTCATATATCTTCACACCCATTAAATCTGTTAACCCCTATTTCCTATGTACAAGTTATGCAAAGCATTTGCTTGCAGCGTGCTGATTTCATTTTCAGCACAGGCACAAACCAATCCAACACCTTGGAATTTGGAAACGCAAAACCATTTCAGTTTCACCTCATTGTCTGCCACTGCTGCTGCTTTGCCTTCCGGTATGGCTATCCATCAGATGAGCTCCAGCCCGGTTTCAGTGGCAAGTACACCAACCTCTGATATTCCGCTGCCATTAAACAATCAGCAGCAGGCATCACGAACAAATGTTTGGGGATTAAATGCTAATGGTATCGGTATGCGAAGCAATCCAGCACAAGCAACTGGAGGCTATTCAAATGGTCGTTTGGGTGAAGTAGTTGTTGCGGTTAATACAACCAACCGAACAAATGTTCAAGTATCATTTCTCGCCGGCACACATTCGCAGCGCCCTGGTCAAGGGGCAATTTTCAGACTTCGTTGTGAATATCGAATTGGCACTTCTGGTGCATGGTTGCAATTGCCCGGTGGTCCGGTTGAGTATGCTTTAGGAAGTACAGGTTCGCTTACAAATTTCGGCCCGGTAGCGCTGCCTTCGAGCGTCGATCACCAGCCTGTTGTTCAGGTGCGTTGGGTTTGGTATTATGTTAGTGGACAATGGACAAATACTAACCACAACACAGGTCGTGTTCGTTTAGATGATATTTCTATTACGTCTATCCCACGTGTCGTATTTCCTGCATTTGGTACGATCTGTCCGGGACAAAATACGTTCGCATTAAACAGTGCAACTCCTGCAGGTGGAACTTATTCGGGAACAGGTGTTGTTAACAATACATTTAGTCCTGCTTTGTCGGGTGTTGGTACTTTCCCAATCACCTACGCATACACAGATGCATTTGGCAATAGCAACAGTGCAATTCAGAATATCACGGTAGATTATAACGGTTGCGTTACGCAATTAAATTCTGCCTGGTGTGGCAGAACTAATGTTAATTTGAATCAGATTATGGTTGGGAGCCAAATTCCGGGTGCTACTAATTATGAATTTCGTGTTACGAATGCAGCATTGAATTATTCCTATAGCAGAGTGAAAGGAAATGCAGTGCCTGATATGCCTCTTTCCTGGATACTTGGTTTACAATATGGAAATACATATAACGTAGAAATACGTGGATTCCTGCATGGACAATGGAGAAATTATGGCCCGATATGCACGATAACTTTGTTGCCTACTATTCCGTTAACACAATTGAACTCAACGAGCTGCGGTGCAACAAATCTCACTTTAGCAAATAGCATTACCACTTCACCTGTTGCAGCTGCACAGAATTACGAGTACCATGTAACATGTGCAGCAACAGGCTACAATGTCACTCGCCAAATGGGTAGTCCAACCTGGTCGATTCCTTTAACATGGTTCCCGAACATGGCTTATGGACAAACGTATGATGTTGAAGTTCGTTCTCGTGTTGGTGGTGTATGGGGAGCTTTTGGTCCAACCTGTCAGATTTCATTGACATCTGACATTCCGCTGACGCAGTTGGCTTCCGGGTCTTGTAATGCACAGAATTTAACAACAAGCAGCATTCTAAATGTTACACCTGTTGCCGGTGCTCAGGATTATGAGTACTTAGTTACCAATACCGCATTAAACTATAACGTTACTCGTTTGCGTGGAAGTGGGACACCTTCAATCGCAGTGAGTTGGTTCGCAAACATTCAGACCGGGCATACTTATAATGTCCAGGTGAGAGCAAAAGTTGCAGGTGTTTGGGGTAATTACGGACAAGTTTGTACGATTACGCTTGGTTCCGCAGCTCGTGAAATGCAGGTTGAAGATGCAGTAATTCCTTTCGGAGTAAATGTGTTCCCGAACCCGGGTGATGGTATTACTAATCCTACGATTCAAATAGCAGGAGCAAATAATCAGGCAGGAATTATCACTGTATTTGATTTAAGCGGTAAAGTGATGATGATGTACCGTGTCAACGTTACTTCTGATTTCTATGTGGCTGAGATGACTGAAATGAATCAATTAGCTGCAGGAGCATATTTGATTCGCGTAACTGCAGGAGATAACACAGAGACTATTCGTTATATCAAGAATTAATTGAAATAACTATTTTAAGAATAAATGGGCTGATTATAAAGATCAGCCCTTTTGTTTTTAGAATCCTGCAATAACACTTATCTCTATTCGTGCCCCTTTAGGTAATGCTTTTACAGCAATTGTCTCACGTGCCGGATAGTTTTTATCATTTAAAAATGAACCGTAAACTTCATTCACTTCGGGAAAGAATTTTATATCCGTCAGGTAAATGGTGGTTTTGAGTATGTGCTTCATTTCAAGTCCTGAAGCTGCAAGAATTTCACGAATATTATTCATGACTTGCTTTGTCTCAGCTTGAATGGAAGTTGTATCTAATTGCCCTGTTTTAGGACTCAATGCAATTTGTCCTGAAACGTAGATGGTGTTATCATGAACAACTGCCTGACTGTAGGGCCCAATTGGTTGAGGAACTGAGTCGGTATGTACAACAATTTTCGTGTCGGGATTTTTAATAATTACCCAGACTAACGTTGTTACACTAACTGCGGCTAACACAATAAAAACTACCTTCTTCATTTTCTTTCTTGAGCAATTTCTGAGAGTCCTTTCACCAGCAAATCGAGATCCTGAAGAGAAGTGTACACGTTTGGTGTTATGCGTACACCATTAACTTTTTCCCATTTAATCGCTACACAGTGAATACGGTATTTCTCCAACAACTTGCGCTCAATTTCTTCCGGCGTTACACCTTCAATACCGACATTCGCTAGTGCGCAAGAAAAAGCGGGTAATGACGAAGTAAATTTAATTATCCCGGGAATTTTCGAAGCTTTATCCAGCCAGTAATTTTTCAAATATCTCAGGCGAGCCTCTTTTCTGGCCCCGCCAATAAGTTGATGAAAGTCAAGAGCAGAGGCGGCGGCCATCTCTGCAGCAAACGAACGTGTTCCCAGCGACTCGAATTTTCTAATATCCTTACCATCCGGCTCGGGGGCCGATAATAACGCCCAAACATTCGTAATTTTTTCTTTGCGAATCCACATCATTCCCGTACCGAAAGGCGCACACATCCATTTGTGAAGACTTGTCGCCCAATAATCGCAGCCCAATTCCGGAACTGTATATTGGAAGTGCCCAAACGTATGCGCACTATCGCATAGTACTTCAATGTTTTTGGCATGTGCTTTATCCGCAATTTTTCGAACAGGTACTATTTGTCCCGTCCAATTGATCATGTGTGTTATATGAACGACTTTCGTTTTATCCGTAAATGCTGCAGTGTACGCATTTACAATTTCGGTTTCATTTTCAGCAGGTAAATTCAGATCAATCCAAACGAGTTTTATGCCGTCTCTTTTTTCGCGCTGTTTCCAGGCGTTAATCATGTTGGGATAATCGTACTTGCACAACACGACTTCATCGCCCGCTTTCAGATTTAATCCGAAAATAATGCTGTTTAATCCTTCTGTGGCATTGCGGTTGATGGCAACTTCTTCCGGATCAACTCCCGCAATTTCGGCAAGTCGCTTCCGCAAAGGTTCCCGGCCTTTGTCCATTTCTCGCCACATAAAATAGGACGGTCCTTCGTTAGCGTGTTTGTAAAAACGAATATGTGTTTCCTGAACCGGCAATGGTTGTGGACTCACGCCACCATTGTTCAAATTAATCAGGTTTGGATTGATAGCATAATTCACGCGTACCCAATTCCAGAAATCCTCATCGGCAGCAACAAGATTGGGAGATACACCATGAACTTTTTCCAATTGCCGTTCCAAACCTTTGGACCACATGGGTTCAAAAACGGAAGGAATCATGAAGGCTCCGGTACTTAAGCCGGCTTTGAGTAAAAAATCGCGACGGGAGGACATGGACAGAGGATTAGTGTATTACAATAATCGACTATCCCGAGCGAAGATGCAAGAATTGAACAGGTTTCTTTTAGTATTGATTCAGATCGAAAACCGTTGCGTTCATACGGTGCATGGTGAAATAGCCGTGACCTCCGTTGACATTTGACGGATAATTAATCGGTTCTCCGGTAAGCTGATTGAACACGGAACTCGAACGCTTAAACGCGGTTAGAAATTCATAGTAACCTTGCGTTATTTCAGAAACCACAACTGCAACTGTGTCTGTGTGATTAGCGGACAAAAGACGTACTTCTTTATCAAGCACACCATTTTGAAAGGAACGGTCGTCGTACAATTCAAATTCGGTAAGGACTTCATTTGATCCTGCAGCAAAGATGTTGTTGATGTCAAACGTACTATCACCTTGTACTTTCTTTACGAAATTGACAACGTAATAATTGTTTGAATTGACGTTATCGATTAGTTTAAACTTAAAGCTGACTGAAGTATCTTGGGCTGTTCGTGTTATAACCGGATATAATGTGTCAAATTCCATTTGAGACTGCATTGTTGTAGCTGCCCACACATTCAAATTATAAGCGGGATCATAAGCGCGAATCGTATATGTTTCACCGGCATTTAATGTAGTAACGATACTGGTATAAATCCCCGGGGCAATTTGATATAATGTATCTGTTCCTCCGCTATAATCAATGGTAACAACTGCATTTTCTACCAGCAAACGTTCAAGTAAATCTTGCCCTGTACTGTCATCATTTACCGAACCTTCCAACGGACTATAACTTCGTGTAAGGCCCACCACAATTCCACTGTTACCGAATACTTGAGAAGCAATGCACAGCCGAGGAGGAGCAGGTTCCACATCCACATCAATCGGTGGAGGCAAGCACGCAGTGATCGTGCAGCTTACAGTGATAAAGAAATAGAATAAATATTTCATAGTTTAATATCTGAAAGTGTAGGCGAAAAATGGAATTGTTCCAAAAAGTCCGCGTGAAACATATTTAAAATTACCGGAGTCGGTTTGTACAACTTCAATACGATAAGGCTGAGCACGATTATAAAAATTATAGAACCCAAAGCTCCATTCTCCTTGCCATTTCAGCCATTTACGAGTAGTTTGATCTTTTGATTTAATGATGAAGCTGATATCGAGGCGATGCGCTGATGGTAAAACAGTGCCATTCCGTTCCCCATAAATGGGAAGTGTGTTAATGTTCGTGTTAGAAGAATTCGGCATTGCAAAATATCCGATGACCGGTGTAAATCGTTGCCCGGTGGAATACACCCAAACCGCAGATACTAAGAAGCGTTTCGTGATTTCACCTGTTGCCACAATGCTCAAATCGTGACGACGATCGTAACGGGCATAAAAAGGCTTTCCTCCGTTTAACTCGTCGAACTGACGGGTAGTCCATGCAAGTGTATATCCAATCCATCCCGTTATGCGACCATCAGTTTTGTGAATGAACAACTCAGTGCCGTAACTCTGTCCGGTTCCCGCAACCAATTCATCTTCGTAATTATCATTTAAAACTAAAACAGCACCTTCCCGATATTCAATCAAGTTGCGCATGTGCTTGTAATAACCTTCAACGGTTACAATGGTTTTTGCTTTTGGAAAATTGTGATTGAATCCAACCGCAACTTGATTAGAATGTAATGGCTTAGTTCGTTTAGTAACAGGATACCACAAGTCGGTAGGTAACGCAATAGCCGAACTGGAAACCAAATGCACATATTGTGTCATGCGTGCATAACTGGCTTTAATCGAATTCTTCTCATCAATAATGAATGTCGCCGCAAGACGAGGCTCAGGAGAGGTGTATGTAGCGCCTTTCGCAATTAGAAACGACTGTCGGAAACCATATGCCAAATTCCAGCGTTCCGTAATTTGATGATCGTGCTGAATGTACACGCCGGTTTCAAAATTGAGCATGAGTTGTCCCTCGCGTGAACGAATAAACTCGGAAATTTCACCTGCTGTATTGACAACATTCGGACGGAAACCGTGAAGGGTGCCCATAAATCCGAAACGAATTTTACTGTCGGGATTTCTGAAATAACTGAAGTCATATTTCACACCGTAATCTGCAATGCGCGATTTTGCCAAAAAGGAATTGCCGGGAATATTCGCTTCCACATCGTAACGAAAGCGGGTATGTATAAGAGATAAGTTCGAAAATAGTTTTTGACTGTGCAGGTGGTTCCAGCGTGCTGTAGTAGTGAAATTCCCTAATCGAAAACCTCCTTCAAATAATCCTTCTTCTGTTTTGGGTGGTGATAAAACATCATCGCCGGTGTAAGCACTCACATAAAAACGATTCTTATCGTTCAAAATATAATTCACTTTAAGTGTGGCATCATAGAAGTAATACGGTAAAATATCTTGTCCGTTTACTAACTTGAATACACGATCGATGTATGAACGACGTCCGGATAATATGAAGCTGCACGTATCTTTAATAATAGGACCTTGAATTGTTAAATGTGATGATAACAATCCGATGCCGCCTTCAGCGTGATAATTTTTCATATCACCATCTTTCATGCGGATATCCATTACGCTTGATAAACGTCCACCGTATTGCGCCGGAAATCCACCTTTGATCATGGTGACATCCTTTAACGCATCGTTATTAAATACCGAGAAGAATCCGAACAGGTGAGACACATTGTAAACGACCGCTTCATCCAATAAAATCAGGTTATCATCACCGGAACCGCCACGTACCAACATGGTGTTTTGTCCTTCGCCACCGCGTTTTACACCGGGCATTAACTGCATCACTTTGATCACATCCGTTTCGCCTCCGATAGTCGGTACGTAACGTATTTTTTCGATCGGAATATTCACGGCACTCATTTGTGTAGAAGTAATCTGTTCCGCATTCTTGTCTTTGTCTGCGGTAATCACCACTTCTTTCATTTGTGCGCTGCTGTTCGAAATTTTAATGTTCAACGTGGTGTTTCCGTTCAGCTGTACATCGTAAACCTTTGATTTATACCCCGTAAATTGTACTGCGACTTTATAATTTCCGGGAGGTAAACTAATCGAATAAAAGCCATATTCGTTGGTGGCCATTCCTTTACCTGTTCCTTGTACCGAGACTACCGCTCCGAGCAAACTTTCTCCGTTTGAAGAGTCGGCCACTGTTCCGCTTAACGTAAACAGTTGTTGTGCATTGACATGGCTGGTGATGGCCAGCGCAAGAAGAAAAAATAGCAGGGTCGTGCGGATCATACGCCACCAAGACGGTTGAATTGCGAGAAAGTTACAGCTAACTTAAATTTTTTATCGTTTCGGGCCCGCAACAAAATAGCGCATCGATTATACTGCAATTGGGCACAAATCCGAATTTATGTTCAAAGGGCTGGATATACCGCTGGTAGTGCTGTTGCTGAGGCCAATTCGATTTTGGCGAGATAAGCAGTCGAAAATCGTTTTCAGAATAAGGAACAAAGTCTTCGGTTTTACCAATGGTGACCTGTGTTTTTAGCATTTTGAAACACCAATGCGATAGCGCAAGGTTAAATTGGCTTAACAACTCGAATCGGTTGCCTTCATAAAACGCAAAAAGCGATTCGCTGTAATATTCGAAAAAGGGCGTATTGCCATATGCGGATTGAATGGCATGACGGTGTTGACGGCGCCAGTCGTCTTTATATTCAATTCGTATGTTGCCCATAGCACGTGCATCACGATCGTGTACAACCGGAATGATCAGATTTAGAATACCATTGGCACCAACTATTTGAAGGCGATTTCTCCACGTTTGTTTGATGAAATGTTCATGGGCATCAACCACAACATTTTCTTGCTGCAAAGCCTGCCGAAACCAAATTACCGGTGGCAAGTAACAGAGCGGGAGAGGAGTTGTCGCAATCATGAGAATAATACATCGTAAGCAAAACGAAGAATCATCAGTGTAACGATGACTAAGAATAAAATACGGATGAATTCACTTCCTTTTTGCAATGCCAAACGTGCACCCAGCAATGAACCTGAAATATTCAACACTGCTAATGGAATGGCAATATCAAACCGAATAACGCCATTGTACATGAATAGTGCAAGCGCAGCAAAGTTGGTTGCCACATTCACCAATTTAGCACTTACTGCGGCGTGCATGAAATTGAGTTGAAACACGGAAACGAAAATGATAATCAGAAATGTGCCGGTTCCGGGACCGAAAAAGCCGTCGTACAAACCCAGCACCGCTCCGGTAAGCAACGAAAGCGGAATGACATATTTTATTCGCGGTGTTGAAGTTGTTATACCGCTTTGTTTTCTGAAAAACGTGTACGATGCAACCGTAATTAATAATACAAGAATCACCGGTTTGATGAGTTCTTTATCAAACCATAAAATCAGTTTCGCACCCAAAACAGAAAATATAAGCGCGGTTACTATTGCCGGTAAAGTGGCTTTATAATTGACTTCTGTTTTACGCAAATACTGCACCGTTGCAGCAGATGTGCCTAAAAATGCAGCAAACTTATTGGAACCTAACACAGTTGCTACGGGAAGCGTTGGAAATGCCAGAAAAAATGCGGGCAATTGAATGAGTCCGCCGCCGCCTACAATGGAATCGATGAAACCCGCTACAAATGCAGCCAGCAAGAGCAATATAAAATTCAGGTCAGAAAATTGTGCGACGATCTCGTTCATTGTATGGCACTGAACATACGGCCCCAGCGAACGCCGCCTTCTTTTTTATCGTATGAAAACAATATCAGACTCGCTCTTCCTACGATGTGATCTTCGGGTACAAAGCCCCAATATCTGGAATCCATGGAGTAGTGACGATTGTCGCCCATCACGAAATAATAGTTCATCGTAAACGTGTAGTTTTTCGTGAGCTTATCATCAATATATACCGAGTCTCCGATGACTTCCAGTTTATGATGTTCGTAGTTGACAATAATGTCCTCATACAGCGATAACGTATCCGGATGCAAGGAAACCGTCATGCCTTCTTTCGGAACAATAAGCGGTCCGTATTGATCGAGATTCCAGGGGAAAATCTCATTTCGCGGATGCAATTGATCATCGTGAGCTCCCGATTTGGAAAGTTCACGATCAACCGAAATTACAAATGGCAATCGTCGAATACTATCTGCGGTTACTTTCATCATGGAAACAGAAATCATCATGTTTCGACCCTGATAACTTTCCCGCGCCATTCCGATATTATCCAGATTCAGGCTGTCGCGTTTCGCACTGTCAATTTTAATGGTGTAGCCAAACATGGCCAGTGACGGACTTTCCACGGCTTTCCCATTAATCATCACTTCTCCATCTACGAGTTGCAGGGTATCACCCGGCAGTCCGATACAACGTTTAATAAAATGAGTTTTATGATCCGGCGGATGATCCGCAGTATGTCCTTCAATGGGAAATTCTTCTTCAGCAGGAAAGTTAAATACGATGATATCATTACGTTTCACATCGCTGTATCCGGGCACACGCATGTAAGGAAGCGTAAACCATGTGGTATATGCTTTTAGCCCCAATACATCCTGATGCGAGAATGGAATACTTAATGGCGTCATCGGAATTCGCGCTCCGTATGCCAATTTGTTCACCACCACATAATCGCCCGCCAGCAAGGATTTTTCCATACTGTCGGAAGGAATGGCAAAGGGCTCGAAAAAAAATGTTTTTAATATCAGCACTCCGATGAACGCGAATGCCAACGCTTCCAACCATTCTCTCCAAATGGGTTTCCGCTTTTTCGGAACTACCGGAACTACTTCGTTCATTTCCGCAGCATCCTGCACCTGATCCAACTCGTGTTGTCCAGGTGTTGCATCATCCCGATTGTTATCGTGATCAGGTTCCGGAACTTGCGGATCTTCCATGGAATTATTTACGCGGTTTCAATCCCGGTTTTACTGTTTTCTTCTTGCGATTCTTCCATTGCGAATAACCAATTGAAGCTGCAACACCGAAAACAACAAACCATAAATACGACTTAGACAAACCTTCTTTGTTCACCAACGTCATCATTCGTTCGGTTCGGAAACCTGTATACTGACTGCGGGAATTCCAGATGAATACCGGTTTTCCTACAATGTGTGTTTCCGGCACAAAGCCCCAGTAACGAGAGTCCAACGAATTGTGACGGTTATCACCCATCATGAAATAATAATCTTGTTTAAAAGTATACGAAGTTGCAGGTTGTCCATTAATTAAAATAATTCCGTTTTTCACTTCCAATGTATTTCCCTCGTACACACGGATAATGCGCTCGTACAATGGCAACGTATCAACAGTCAGCTGAACTGTCGCACCTTTTTTCGGAACACGAACAGGACCGTAATTGTCACGTGTCCAACGGAAGTTTTTAGGTTGATGCGGAAACAGCGCGAAATCTTTTGGTTCTACAGGCGCATTAACACGCACACTATCCGTTAGCGGGAAACAGTTGATGCCACGCTTGATCAACAACTCCATTTCAAGCTTACTCAACATCGCAATTGTACCGTTCATCGTAGGATAAGCCTCGATGCCCATTGCGCCCAATTCATCAGTATTTACAGCCTGACCTAAGAAATAACTGAATTGTAGTTCTTTCGGTTCGTATGCCGGCTGACCGTTTACTTTTAATTGATTGTTGATGATTTGAAATTCATCGCCTGCAATAGCCACACAGCGTTTTACGTAATTGTCTTCTTTATCAATAGGATGAACCAATAATTCATCATTATCAATTAATCGTTTACGAATTTCACTTTCCGGTACTCCGCTTTCTAACGACTGATTGCGAATTACAGCATAATAACTTTGATCACGCGCGCTTTTATACACCGTATCACCTTCAGGAAAATTGAATACTACAATATCATTGCGTTCTACTTTTCCAAAGCCCGGTAAGCGCAGATAAGGCAATTCTACCCAATCCACATACGATTTTTTATCATCAATTACCGGAAGCGTATTGTGTGTAAACGGCACAGTCAGAGGCATTGACGGCACTTTCGGACCATACGACATTTTGCTTACAAAAAGATAATCGCCTACCAATAAGGAACCTTCCATGGACGAAGTCGGAATGACGAAAGCTTCAAAGAAAAATGTACGAATCAAAGTGGCTGCAACCACTGCAAATACTATGGCTTCGCCCCATTCTTTCACCATTGGTTTGTCCTTCACTTCGGGTGGTGGTCCTACCCATTTTACATCTTTGGAAAATCCGTTCATCGGTAACCAAATGAAATAGCCCAACACCGCAAAAACGTGATCGGTGAATTTTCTTTTTCCTAAATGATTGGACAACATCACGATTAATATCGCCAGCATGAAGAATCCTACCGTAGGGATGATTACCAGGAAAATCCACCACCATGGGGCTTTCACCAGTTTTATCCAAACCACAAAATTGTAAACAGGAACCAGCGCTTTCCAACCCGGAATTCCCGCCTTTTCAAAAATTTTATAAAGTCCGGCGAGTGCGGGTAAAATGCTGAATAAAAGAAACCAACTCATGTATAAATACGTTGTTATTTGTGTGGAAAGATACGCGGTTTTTGGTGCATTGTTCGTTAATTATGGTTAAGCGCGCAGGCTTCAGGATAAGCGGAGCAAATCCTCCATTCCGTAAACGCCTTTTTTGTCTTTCATCCATTCAGCAGCAATAACTGCACCCAAAGCAAAACCTTGTCGACCGAAAGCTTCGTGAGTAATGGTGATTTGATCCACCGGCGATTCCCAGCGAATGCTGTGTGTTCCCGGTACTTCACCAATTCGTTTGGAAACGATAGGCAGTGTATGTGCCGGAACTTCGCCTTCCAATTGATTCGGATAATCGTGATAGGATTGGTAGTTGGGATGTTCACCGATGATGCCTTGCGCCAGCGTAATTCCTGTGCCCGAAGGAGAATCGAGTTTATGTATGTGATGAATTTCTTCCACCATGGCGCTGTAATCACTGTGCCCGGCCATCATTCGCGCCAGTTGCTTATTAATTTGAAAGAAAATATTCACGCCGAGACTAAAGTTCGATGCATAAAATAATGCTCCTTTTGCGTTGAACTTTTCTTGCTCGTTGGCCAATTCTTTAATCCAACCCGTTGTGCCGCAAACCACAGGAATTTCCGCATTTCTGCATATGTCGAGGTGATTCAGTACCAGATCCGGTCGGGAAAATTCAATCGCCACATCCGCTTTTTGCAAGTTGGAAGCGTTTAAATCGCCGGCATTGGACGAAGTAATTTTCAGTACGATTTCATGGCCGCGGGAAACAGCAATGTCCTCAATGGTTTTACCCATTTTCCCGTAACCGATTAAGGCGATTTTCATGGTAAGTTTTAGTATTAAACTTTCGGCAAAACTAACCATTTCGCATTGGGTCGGATACTACAAATTGATTGGGTAGATGAGTAGTTAGGCTATTTTCTCCTATTCCGGGATCGAAAAACGCACCTTTTTTGTTACTAATGTTGCAGTAATCAGGATTTTGTCTATTTTTGCCGTCCAATTTATTAACCAAAAAACAATTAGACAATGCCTGCAAAAATTAGATTACAGCGCCACGGTAAGAAAGGTTATGCTTTCTTCCACATCGTTGTAGCGGACAGTCGTGCCCCACGTGATGGGAAGTTTATTGAGAAGATAGGCACTTACAATCCGAACACGAATCCTGCAACGATCGATATCGATTTCGATCGCGCTTTTGAATGGGTGAAAAATGGTGCACAGCCAACTGATACGTGCCGTGCTATCCTTTCTTACCGCGGTATCATGTACCGTTACCACTTGCACCGTGGTGTTGCAAAAGGTGCAATGACTCAGGAACAAGCTGATGCAAAATTGGCGAAGTGGTTAGAGGACAAATCAGCGAAAATCGAAGGTAAAAAAGACCGTTTGAGCTCTGCTGAAAAGTCTGAAGCTGCTGCTCGTTTGAAAGCTGAAACTGCTGCTAAAGAAGCTAAAGCTGCTAAGATTGCTGCTAAAGCAAACCCGGTTGCTGAAGAAACTGCTGCTCCTGCTGAGGAAACTGCAGAAAACACAGAGAACAACGGATAATATCCGCTTCATGCATACAAAAGCCGTCCGCAAGGATGGCTTTTTTTTTACCATTACACGTACATTTGCACATGCTTCGAAAGGAAGATCATTTTATTCTCGGGTACGTTAAACGCACCGTTGGAACTCAGGGAGAACTCGTTATTCAGCTGGATGCCGACAATCCGCAACGCTACGCCAAATTAGATGCTGTTTTGCTGGAAGTAAACGGAGCACTGACTCCTTTCTTCATTACTAAAACGAACCTGCGCGAGGATCAGTTGACCGTTAAAATTGAGGGCATCGACGAACTTTTTGCAGCCAAAGAATACATTGGTTCAACGTGCTGGTTGCCGTTAAGTGTTTTACCGCAACTGGATGATCAGCATTTCTATTTCCATGAAGTGCGCGGTTTTGAACTGATTGATGCACAATACGGACCCGTTGGTATTATTAGTGAAGTGATGGATCGTTTGATGCAGCCTGTGGTAATTGCTAAAAACGGTTATAAAGAAGTGTTGGTGCCTCTTGCGGATGGCGTTTTGCAACGCGTAGATCGCACCGAAAGGAAAATGTACGTAAACACGCCGGAAGGATTAATCGGTTTGTACCTGAACGACGATTCGGCGCAGAATGACGGCATGTAAGAAGTTTTCGTAACTTACACATACGTTGCGAATCAACGGTGCCATTATGTCCTCCAACACCTTTGCTTTTAAACAGTTTATCATTCGTCAGGACCGCTGCGCCATGAAAGTGGGCACCGACGCGGTGTTACTGGGCGCCTGGGTGAAAACGTACGGTGTACGTCGCGCGTTGGATATTGGTACAGGCACGGGCGTTATTGCGTTAATGCTTGCGCAAAAAAGCGGTGCTGAAATTGACGCCATCGACATTGATGCCGAAGCCGCGGAGGAAGCGGCATTCAACGTGAGTCAGTCGCCATGGAAGGAGCGCGTTCATGTCATGCATCAATCCCTGCAAGAGTTTCAAAACAGCACCGAACACCGCTACGAGTTAATCGTCAGCAATCCTCCATACTTTGTTGATTCATTACCTGCCGGCGATGCGCCGCGCACTGCAGCCCGACATGCGGTGTATTTACCTTATGAAGAATTGATTCGCGGCGCTGCACAGCTGTTAAGCAAAGAGGGTAAGTTTTGCGTCATATTGCCCGCCAAGGAAGGTATTGCATTCCAGGAATTGGCCGGGCGGTATGGTTTGTTCATTACGCGCCTGACGAAAGTAAAAACCACGCCGGACAAACCCGAAAAGCGTTTGCTCATGCAATTCTCGGCAACAGCCAAAGCGCAGGTTTCGGAAAGCACGCTCATCATAGAACAAGACGGGAGACACAAGTACACCGACGAGTACAAAGAGTTAACGAAGGACTATTATTTGAATTTTTAAAAAATACCCGACACGTGAACAATTATAACAATCGCGTGTTGTAATCCTAAAACCTGTTATGGCAAAGAAAAAAGCGACTGCAAAGTCAAAACCTGTGCGTAAAGCACCTGCTAAAAAAGCGAACGGAAAAGCATCGGCATCTGCCGCAAAATCATCCCGAAAGCTATCGGGAGCCAAGAAAGCGGCTGTAAAAGTAACTGCGGTTAAAAAGCCGGTTAAAAAAGTTGCTGCCAAAGCAGCAGTAAAGAAGGCAGCGCCCAAGAAGTCGGCGCCGGCAAAAGCACCATTTAAGGCACACACTACAAAACTCAAAGCAGGCTTTCCCGCTCCGGCATTTAAAGGACAAACGCAAGACGGAAAGGAAGTTTCGTTAGCGCAACTGTCCGGTAAAAAAGTGGTGTTGTATTTTTATCCGAAAGACGATACGCCCGGATGTACTGCTGAAGCATGCAGTTTGCGCGATAACTATAAGTTCATGCAAAAGGCCGGATACGAAGTGGTTGGTGTAAGTGCTGATGATGCCAAATCGCACGCCAAGTTTGCTAAAAAATACAACTTGCCGTTTCCGTTATTAGCCGACACGAAACACGAGGTTATTAAGGCTTACGATGTGTGGGGTAAGAAACAATTTATGGGACGTATTTTCGACGGACTCATTCGCACCACGTTTGTTATTAATGAAAAAGGCATTATCGACGAAGTCATTACAGCGGTTGATACGAAAAACCACGCCGATCAGATTTTGAAGAAATAGGATTGGGTAATGATTGTTGATTGTTGATTGACGA
Source organism: uncultured Flavobacteriales bacterium (assembly GCA_937974275.1). GTDB lineage: Bacteria > Bacteroidota > Bacteroidia > Palsa-965 > Palsa-965. The sequence continues at coordinate 6,985 of CALJIF010000089.1, read as the reverse complement.
TTGTTGATTTGGAGCGCAACTGTTGTGCTTTAAAGAACCTATGTTCCCGTCGTCGCTATTGCACGTACAGCCTTTTATGGGCTGTACGGGGCAATACGCTCCACCGGGGCTAGGGAAGAAACTGCAGTGCTACATATCATCTTTTTTTAACATTATTTCAAATAACTTATTTATTTGTAAATAATATTTTAACCAAATAATTTAACGTTTAATGCACTCAATTATCAACTAAATATAATTTTATACGTTTAGCAAGTTATTATTTTGTAGAAACACGGAGAACGGGAGGCAACGGAAGGTGTCTTACTATTCAAAACTGATCAATTTACCATTCTTGTACACTTCTATACCTACAATAAGTCCTTTATGATAATAATACCATTTCCCCTCTTTCAGCGGGATAATTTTTATGCCTCCACCTACATGAATACCATTGACAATCATTTCAGGCGGCTCATAGATTAAAATGCCATCGCCGGAATATCTACCTTCTTCTGTCTTAACTCCCAACGAATCATACTTTGTCCAAGTGCCTACTTCTATTGTTTCTGTAGCTTTTATAATGTTGGTATCTATTTCCGTACCTTCGAACTCTAAATTTCTTATTTTACCGTAATTACCGGCAACACTGATGACACCGCTAGGATAATACACTTTATAACTGCCATAGTTTCTGTCATTTTTGAAATAAGCTATCATTTCCACCTTGCCATCGTGGTAATATGAAATATGTCTGCCATTTAATTTTCCGTTCTTGTACCTATCTTTACCCGCAATATTTCCGGTGTGGTAATAGTATTTCGAAGTACCTCGATAACTCCCATCGTTTATTAATCGGAATTTGCATGTTTTACTAACAAATTCCCCATAGGCATAGTACTTCCATCGAAAAATTGGTATTGTATCTTTAATTAACGGTAGTTTATATCCTTTAATTAGTAATCTATTATTATCTGAACTATCATATATCTTAATTTGACAGCCGACAACTATTAGCGTGGATAAGATAAGAATTAGATGTTTCATGGAGTTCAATTAAAGATCTGTTATTTCCACTTGAAAGCTTCCCCCTAATTAGTAGCAACTAATTTACTTATTTTCTTTTCCTTTTTGACGTCGTATAGGGCTTGTGATCGTTGAAATTTACTGTAACCTATGAAGAGATTAGGTGTAAAGTGTTATTTGATGGACGAGGTGATTTGATGCATTACCGTGCACCTATTCTTAATTTGGTCCAACACAATAGGTTTTAATTTCTCGTTTGATTCCGGTGTTTAAATATCCGTAATTATCCATTTGACGGACGAAATAACATGCGCTGTCTTTTTTATTTTCTAACCAATATATTTCTGCTAAATTGCCGGCAGATTGGGAATTGAGTTTCGAAATTGCGGATGCACGCAAATAGCTTTTTTTCGCATCGGAGTAGTAACCTTTATTAAAAGATGTACCGGCTCTTAAACACAAATATTCATATTTTTTATTTGGTGGAGCATTGGTAATTGAAGTATCAAGTACTTTCCACGCAGTTGCTGTATCTCGAAGTTGCACACATGATAAGCCCTTGTATAACATACTATAGTGTGCTTTGGCTCCGAATGTTGTTGTAGCATAACTAGCTAGTTTAATTGCAACTGCATAACGTTTACATTCATAGTAATATTTTACTTCTGAATTAAATATGGCGACGAATATACTATCAGGAGCTGATATTTCATGCGCTACGTCTTTAGCTTTTATGTAATCCGATACCTGTTTCGTACTTATTTTATTGTAATTACCATTTTCTGCAATGTAACGAGATTCTGCACGATAAACATAGTAAAGCGGATCATTAGGATTGATGGAAATTGCTTTGCTATAACATTTCACCGCTTTGGAATATTTGTTAATGCGCTTATACTCATCTGCTTTCTGTAAGTAGTAACTATCAGAATGTTTACTCATTGAACATGAAGCAAATATTACAGCCGTAATAAGTATATTTTTAATTATATGCATGTATGAAAAGTTCCTCCTAATTAGTTGCAGTTAATGCTGATGATATCCACTCGCTTTTAGTGCCTATGTTGTTTGTGTGATCGCCGAAATATACTGTGACTCTTGAATAGATTGGGTGTTAAGGAATATTTGGTGTAGGTGATATTTTGGTGGATGACCCATGCCCGATTAACCATTACCACTAACATGTATCGACTCTTCTTACAAGTTGAAATGTATTACCCTTAATTAAAAACATTTTGTTAAAACTAAATTGGATAGTTTTATCGTTTAAGAGTGTCAAATACTGAAGTTCAATTTTGTCGTTGTTTATCGAATAAGAAATAATCTTAATATTACTTGGTGAGTTGAACTTAGGTTTTTTTGTTACAAAGAAGAAGGTGTAATTATTATAACTGATCACTGTGTCTTTAACTAAAATATTGTCTGTGTTTTTTTGTGATGGAAGCCAACTGTTAATTAAATAAATAGTATCTGTATTAGCATTTATGAAAGATGAATCGCACTTATTCATTGATGTAAAAATGCATCTAGTAATTTGATTCGAGGGCAAAATATCTGACTTCTCCCAATAACTACCGATACACACAATAAATACCCGGGCGAAAAGAAGTGTTTTTAGGACTATTAGCAACATTTTTCTAATTGTTTTTTAAAAACTCTTATTAGTTACAGTTAAAATTAACAATTTCCATGTGCTTTTGATGTCATTACCTTATTCAATCTTCCAAACTGCCGGATATCGAGATAAGTCACCACCACGATACGTTATAATCGCACTGTCAAAATGTGTCGTCCAATTAAAACGATAGTACTTGTAAAATGTTGGCCACATATAGAATCGCCTATTTACTTCGATTTGCGAAAGGTTAACATAGCTGGTTTTGTTTTTATATTTTCGCATCAATTTGCGTTCGGCAGAAACAAAATGTAATAGTTTTCGTGAACGATAAAATGAGCCTTTGGGCACACGTTTTTTATCGAGAATATTTTCCTTGGAGCCAATAATGGCCACATTATGATACCTATATTTGTTTTGCTGTAATTTATATCCTAAACTGAAATAGTCTTTGTAAGGATGAGGAAATTTAGGATTATTTGAATTTTTCATTAGATGCAAATTGGTGGCGAAAAGAAAGGTTTTACCATTGTCTAAATTTTCAGCCAACTCAATCAACAGGCAGTACATAAGACTGTCAAGCTTGTTCGGAGTTTCTTGTTTTGTATTGCACATATGAGTATAACTAATTACTTTTTCGAACGCGTTAAGCTGATTTATAATAATTGAATTTTCTTCAGTTTGTTTCTTGTTTATATTTACAGACAGATCAACTTTTATGGAATCCAATATCGCCAAAATATTTGCAAATAGGACACTATCATAATAATATAAGTTCTCATTTTTAAGCTTTCGAGCTATAGTATTAAATCTACTTATTGTTAAATTATTTATTGTAGTATCACTTGTCAGCTTTGCACACTGAGTACCTAAAAATTGAACTGATTTGTAATGTGGCAGAATTGGACTTATTCCTATACACTTAATTTCAATGCCACTAAATTCTAAAGAGTCCAGTTTAATAAATAAGCTATCAAACGCAATACAACCTTGACCAGATAATAAGATAGATTGCATTGTGGTTTTGTCATTACCATTCGATAGCTGTAAGTTAGTAATGTAAAATACATCAGTAGGTGACAGTTCTAGCGCTAGCGTTGTGATACTTTTGGAATATCTATCGATAAGTTGTCTATAAAGTACTTTAGCGTTGATTTCAGAGTGAAATCTCTCCCCGAAACCTATTATGCTATTTTTCTCAACTATCGAGTCCAACTTCTCTACATACTGTATTTGACAACATAATGTTCTTGTAAAGCACGCAAATATTATAAGTATGAAGACTTTTAATGATTTCATTGGTTCTCAATTATTTTCAATCTGTCATTGAAGAGAGTATGTTTAAAGTATTATTTGACGGAGGTGGTAGTTTGATGCATTACCATTGTATTAATTCCATACTAAAAGCGAATTTGATGGATGATCGATAAAGTAATCGATTGCATCAAATTTAATAGCATTATTAGCTTGTGTCCAATTCAACCTGGTTACAATTCTTGTTCCATCGAAGGAATGTACATATGATCTTATATATGCTTTTCCGTTAGCACGGAGAACGACGGTGGCGTTCTGTAAATAACCACATATTAGCCATTTTGTCTTGCCATTAGTAAAGCAATCCGGCTTGTTTTGGAAGTATTCATTAATAGTTCTCGGTGTTGGTTTATAGTTCAGTATTATTGAATCTTTGTTACTTTGGATGAGTGTCCACGATGATTCCTTAGTGTCCTGGGTCGTTGGTTTACATAAGGAAAATGATAATAAGAGAGGAATAGTCAAAATTATTATTTTCATAATAACAAGCTGTTACTGTCGTATCGTACTAACTCAGACTACTTTTATTAGTTCTTAAGTGTAATAGGTGAAAATTTACAGATTAATCATCAAAAATTACTTCTTTTAAGCTATATCGTGAAAAAAAATATTTTAAACGCACAATGGTAATTTTGTTAGATTTCTTCATTTGTATTTCAATTATATCATCACATACCTGACGATATACTGCATATTCTCCATTAACTAAGGTTACTGTTTCACATGACTTAATTTCAAATTGCTCGTTAATGAGATGTAGTTCGGCGACATTCAAACACTGATTACCGACATCTGTATACGAAACAAACATATAGATGATTCGTGTGGAATCAATCCAATACACCAAATTTTTACAATTAATAATGGTTAAACTAATTATGGAATCGGAACTCTCTTTTTGTATGTTTATATTCAAAGTTATATTACCATTATGCAACACTTACTCACTATGGGTTATATTTTGAGCAAAAAAGGTTGAGGTCTGAAAAAGTAGAATTGCTAGAATAAGATACTGTTGCATGGCTAGTTATTAGTATTGTTTTACTTTTTTTATTGAAATCAATTGCTGAATTGGTACTAGTTTCAAAACGATTTCTAGCGAAAGGACCAAGGCAGCCGAAAACGATACAAGGTACTAATCTTCAATTTTTACATATAGGGTCTTGATAGTGCCTTCTTGCGTCACAAAGGTATCGTTCGATAAGTACACTATCCTTACGACACCTAATACGGTACTCTTATTTTGATAAATGTAGATGGAGTCATTCGATAATTTATATCTCAATCGCAACCCATAAAGGAACGTGCTATCCAGAAACGTAATAGTGCGCTTACCAACTTTAAATGAAGCATTGTTAATACCGGGTTCTTTCCACTGTCCTCTGATTTTTCTCTTGATTTCATCATCAGCACTTGGTTTATTCAAAATAGCACATCCCGTAAGGGCCAGGCCAATTAACATATAATGTACAGTCTTCAATTCGATTTTTATTTGGCAACGCGGCATGATTAAATTTACGAAAAAAACTTCGTGCCTTAATTACGAATGGAGTAGGAGTCGCGTTTTCAACATCACATTTTAACAACGCTTTTCAACAGCCGGCACTAACATCGCTTTTCAACATCACAGCGTGAGCTATAATGTTAAGGCCGAAGGATAAAAAAAAGCTGCGTAAAGAAGGTTTTGGAAGGGTGTTTTTGTTGGAAGTGATACCTCCTGATTACCTATCCCAATTATCTTTCGCAATTTTATTCAATTTTAGCATCGCTTTATATTGCATTCTCATATCAGCATCAACAATACCATCCTGAAATGTATATATTCCCTTTTTGAAACAATAATTTGTTATTTCGAATAACCGATAAATGTTATCATATGCAGCAGTGTACAATTCTCGCTCACTATCCCAAGTGCAGGCGTAATAAACAATAGTATCCTTAGGTGATTCAACAAGGGAAGTAAGGTTAACCGTTAAATATTCTCCATGTCCGGTGGCGAATATTGGTAGTTGATCATTTGCAACAAACTCGAACACTTCGTTTGTCGCTATACTTTCTTCTATTTGATCTAAACTCATTAGAAAGTAAGTAGGAAACAGATAAAAGTATTCACAGGGAGTTTCATAATCTATCGCTGTTCCACTGTGCCAACCGAATAGTATTCTTAATTCTTCAGAATTCGAAATTTGTTTAAGCCATGGATTATCAATGTTCAATTTTGTAATATCAATACCGGGTTTTAAATGTTGCAGAACAGTGGAGTTATTGTCCTTCAGGTAAGACTCCAATTCTAAAAGCAATTTTTTCATAGGCGCTTGAATGCTACTTGTTCACTGTTTAACTTGAATACTGTTAGTAATTTCAAGAAATACATCTTTGTATCGCAGGAAATTTCCGGATGGTTGATGGGAAGCCAGACCTGTACACATTATAACCTGTCGACCATTAAAAAGGTACGTGCTCACAGCGGATATTTTAATTCCGTTGAGATCAAACGAGTAGAACAGTTGAAAAGCGGGCATTTGATTGATGTAGTATTCATCTTTGGCTACAGGATTTACATTGATATAGTTTTGTTTCAGTAGGTTGATGCTACTCGCAATAAAGCTTTCCATGGTTGAATCGGAATGCAAGGTGTCAACCGTAATAGTAAGGTTAGCTTGAAATGTCTCGTCTTTATCGGCTGGTTTGCTGCAGTTAAAAATGAAATTCGAATGATTTGAAGTGTTAATGGTCCAAGCTGAAGGATATGATAATGTTAAGTTACCGGAAGGTGTGGTGTAGGTTTTAAAGTTAAAGTCTGATGCATTTGGTTTTGCCACAACACGATCTTCGCTATAGTACTCAGCAAGTTCAAGTTGCCCATTTGGCGAATATGATTTCCATAAATTTGATTTCTGATTCATGGTATAAGTTCCTGTCATAGCGACTGCGCCATTTTCGTGATACGCTGTGTATTTCCCGTCACGGGCACCGTTTTTCATGCTAATTTCCTCGTGAATCTTGCCACTTGGATACGTGCTAATTTGGAGTGTATCGCTGTTCGCAACA
>CALJIF010000088.1 GCA_937974275.1 uncultured Flavobacteriales bacterium | reverse complement strand
TCTTTGTTCTTCCATTGTTGACGTGTTTTGCGTCAACTTATTTCAGGACGGTACAGACATAACAATAAAAAAGGACAACCAACAGGCTGTCCTTTTTCAAATCTAAGAATCATACTATTATGCGTCGATCTTGGCGTATTTCGCGTTCTTTTCAATAAACTCACGACGTGGTGGCACGTCATCACCCATGAGCATGGAGAAAATACGATCCGCTTCTGCAGCACTGTCGATTGAAACCTGACGCAATGTTCTGCTATCCGGATTCATCGTTGTGGACCACAATTGCTCAGCATTCATTTCTCCAAGACCCTTATAACGTTGAATATTCACCGACGACTCCTTCCCTTCTCCTGCCAATTCCTTGATGAATACATCACGTTGCTCTTCATTCCAGCAGTAGCGCTCTTCTTTGCCCTTCTTCACTAAATACAATGGTGGAGCTGCGATATAAACGTATCCACGTTCAACCAGTTCACGCATGTGACGGAAAAAGAACGTCAGAATTAACGTCGTGATGTGACTTCCATCCACGTCAGCATCTGTCATGATCACAATTTTATGGTAACGAAGTTTGTCAAGATTCAACGCTCGCTCATCTTCTACTGTACCACGATGAACTCCCAATGCAGTGAATATATTCTTGATTTCTTCGTTTTCGTAAATTTTATGTTCCATTGCCTTCTCCACGTTCAAAATCTTTCCGCGCAACGGAAGGATAGCCTGGAATGCACGATTACGTCCTTGCTTTGCTGTTCCACCCGCAGAATCACCTTCGACAAGGAACAACTCACATTTTGTAGGGTCATTTTCAGAACAGTCAGCCAACTTACCCGGCAAACCACCACCCGTTAAAGCTCCTTTACGCTGCACCAATTCACGAGCTTTTCGAGCAGCGTGACGAGCTGTTGCGGCAAGAATAACTTTATCTACAATCATTCGTGCCTGTTTCGGATGCTCTTCCAAGTAATTCGACAACATTTCACTCACAGCTGCACTTACGGCACCGTCCACTTCACCGTTGCCCAATTTCGTTTTGGTCTGACCCTCAAATTGCGGTTCTGCAACCTTTACAGAGATAACAGCAGTTAAACCTTCACGAAAATCGTCTCCGTTAATCTCAAATTTCAATTTCGCAAATAAGCCCTGCTTTTCAGCATACGATTTCAAAGTACGCGTCAACCCGCGACGAAAACCTGCTACGTGAGTACCTCCTTCGTGTGTATTAATGTTATTTACATAGGAATGCAAATTTTCGGAGAAGGAAGAATTGTACTGCATGGCTACTTCAACAGGAATACCATTTCGCTCTCCTTCAATGTGAATTACTTCCTCACTTAATTTCTCACGATTAGCATCAAGGTATTCTACAAATTCACGAAGACCACCTTGTGAGTAAAACTCTTCACTGTAAAAAGTTCCATCATCATTTTGACGACGCTCATCAGCAAGGATAATGCGAATGCCTTTATTTAAGAAAGCCAATTCACGCATACGACTTGCCAACGTATCATAGTTGTATTCCTGAACAGTAAAAATGGAATAGTCCGGCTCGAAATACTGCATCGTTCCGGTTTTATCGCTTGTACCAATCTCTTTAACTGAATACAAAGGTTTACCGCAACTAAATTCCTGCTGGAAAATTTTTCCCTGACGTTGCACCGTGGTACGCATTAATGTTGAAAGTGCATTCACACAGGAAACACCCACACCGTGCAAGCCACCCGATACTTTGTAGGAATCCTTATCGAATTTACCACCGGCGTGTAAAACAGTCATTACAACTTCTAATGCCGAACGACCTTCTTTCGGGTGAATATCAGTAGGGATACCTCGACCATTATCTTCAACAGAAATCGCGTTATTCTTATGAATCGTCACACGAATATCCGTACAGTAGCCTGCAAGAGCTTCGTCGATCGAGTTGTCCACAACTTCATATACCAGATGGTGAAGCCCCTTAACACCAACGTCACCGATATACATCGCAGGACGCTTTCGCACAGCCTCTAATCCTTCTAAAACCTGAATACTATCCGCCGAATAATCTGACGCTTTACCTTTTACAATTTCTTCCATATCTAATCAGGGAATTTTTCGATTTTTTTAATGCATCCCAAAGTTACGAAAAATGCCGTCACGAACGACCTTAAACCCTTGAAAACATTGGGGTTTATCAACAAATTGTCGAGAACTTACCGACCCGGAAATTTGGATAATTAGCGGCTATATGTTTGAGGATATTTCTTACGCGTTCAAAACGTGTAAGACAGGCCTGCGACGAAGTTGAATCGCTGCGTTGGATAACCATACCAACGCTGATATCGTTGCGCTGCTATGTTATTGAAATTGGCGTACAACGATAAGAACTTCGTATAGCGGTATTCAAAGTTCAAATTAACATCTACCAATCCATCTAAAGTAACTTCCGTAATCTGCGCGCCGTTAATCAACTTTGCATATTGCCCGCTCAAATAGTACACGCTTGTTCCCGCAACTATTTTATCGCGCAAATTATATTGTCCTGTTAATGCCAGACGCAGTGCAGGCGTGTGCCATGGTCGCGCTTCATTGGTCATGGAGTATTTAAAATAATCTCCAACTGCTAATACACGAATTTTCTCGAAACGTTGCCAGCTTAATTCACCATGAACCTGCACTACCTCAACATCGTCATAAACGATCATGAATTTGTTCCTGAAAATATCAACCGCTTCAGAAGTATTTACGAAGAAGGGTGCGTTACGCAATTCAAACAACTTCACTTTGGCATCGTAACTGATCTCCGAAGAAAGGCTTCCGCGAATACCTGCAGAAAGTTCATAACGACGCTGCGTGTTGCGCAATCCGAAAGCAGCTGAATTGATGATAAACGGATTAATTTCTGTAAAGGCGCGATACGAATTCCGTTCAAGACCGCCTGTTAATGAAACGTACGGAGTAATGATGTTATTGATGATATTATAACTGAAATACGCTTGAGGATACACCAGAGTCAACTTTTCATCCCCTGCCTGAAAGTGCAAACCAACACCAATACGTGCATCAAACTTTGGGGTGTGCACACTAAATCTTGGTGTGAACCGAATAATAGAATTGATAGCTGTATCCTGTTCTCCGTGGGTCCTATTGTAATCTGCTTCGAAAACTGCATCGATGTATTCTTTATTCAGGAAACGACCTGCTGTGGCGGTTAAAAGGAAATTATTCTCACCCACTTTATAACGATCGTTCATGAAGTAATAACGAGCGTCAATTTGATGGTTGATTGCCGATGAATCGCGATAGTAGCTTTTCAATTTTGTTTCTGCCTGGTACATATTATACCATTGCGAGGAAAAATTTTCGGTGAATATGTTTTCAGGGTTCACACTTCCGAAGTACGACACTTTACGACGGTTATAATCAAACGCACCGGACAATGAATGTTTTCCAAAGAATGTTGTTCCCCAAATATTCGCCTTTTGTGTTGAAAATCCGGAGTATTCACTTTGTACTTCTTCAGGACCCTTTGCAGAATGATGGTGAAGTCCCAATCCGTAAGCACCTTTTTTCGAGCGCAAACTCATCACGTTTATTTGTCCGTATAACGTGCCATAATTTCCTACACCGACACGCGCATAGGTTCTGTATAATTTCGTAAGTGGCTCGCTCGACAACTTTGCAGGATTGATAGTATCCGGAACGAAAGAAGTAACATATCGCTTCGTCGCAAGATTATATTGAAAATCGGGCTTCTTTAGGGTGGTGTCTTTGAACAGCACCTCCTCCGGCAACTTACGAACTTCATCTAAAATTATCGGTGACGCACTTCCTTCCGCATCAATAGTAAAGCCGGTTTGGGCAACTACTGTAACGCTAATGGAACAACTTAATATGATTAATAACTTTTTCATTGTCCACCTCCATTGTTTGGTTGAGGAGTAGCTTCATTCTGAAAGAGTCCTTCATCTTTCGGCTCACCCATTGGAATGATCAGATCTTGTCGGATACGATCGCTTGGTTTTGGTTTTAACGCATCAAGAATGTTTAACTTCTGTTGTGCCTCAGTAACCAACTCCGGAACATCACCGTTCGCGATATAATACTCCAGAATTTTTCGTGCATTGATGGTATCCTTCATTGCGAGATAATTATCCGACAACAACAGCCAACCTTTTCCACTCCATTGTGAAAATCCTGCGTTCTCCTTGATGTGATCGAGAATTGCTTGTTTCGCGGTTTTATGCTCTTTATTGTCGTATTTAATCCAACAGAGACGATAACTTGCTTCAGCACCGACCTCTGTACCTTGTAATAATTTCTTCGCTTCCTTAAAATATTTATCCGCCTGAGTTTTGTCATTCTTCGCTAATGCATCATTCCCCTTTAAGAAGTTAGCCTGACCAACAATGTCGGAAGGTAGTCCTTTGAGTGTTAAAACCTGTCCTGCGTAATACGCGGCGGAATCCGCGACCTTCAGATAATTATAACACACCATCAAGTTCACTTTAGCGTTATCGCGTTCACCTTGGGCTGTGGCTTCAACTTCTACACGACGGTACAACCTCACAGCATTCGCGTAATCTCCTTGTTTATTATAAATCAAGGCTGCCTGAGCGATCGCTCTTTGCGTGTACTTGGTTGTTCCTTTTGCAATAACCGCATTGTAACTACCCAACGCAGTCGTTAAATCGTTTGCTTTAAACGCACATTCCGCTCGCATGTGGTGAATGTCGGTGATGTACATACCCGAAGGATATTTGGAGATGTACTTATTACATTGCTTCAACACTTCCGCGCAGTTTCCTTCTTTGTAGAATTTCGTTGCAACTGCATATGTTGTACTATCTGCAACTGCTGCGCTTTCCACATAACCTACACTTTCAGCATACTGCTCCCATTGATCGAGCTGTCCCTTAAGTACATAGATATCTTTTATCTCGCGCATCAGATCGCCAAACAACGAAGTTCCTTTTCCTTTAACTGCATCTACTGCCTTTTTGTATTGAACTAAAGCATTGTCATTATCGTTCTTTGCGCGATAAATTAACCCCATGTTCATCAAGCAAGGCACGGCATATTCACTTTGTGGCAAATCGTTGTATAACTTACTGTATGCAACAAGTGCTTCATCATACATTCTTAAATCGTGTAGCGTTTTTGCTTCCTGGTAACGTGAACTTGCGAGGTATTGTGAATTCGGATATGTCTCACGCATATTGCGCAGCAGATCAGCTTTTTCTTTCTTCTTACCCAAATACCCCAATGCCATTGCTTGTTGATACATGGCGTAATCTTTAAAGCGCGCGTCCGGTGTAGCGAGTGCAACAGCTTGTCCGTAAAAATCGTTTGCATTAACAAAGTCTCCAACACGGAAGTACGCATCACCTAATCGCAAGTATGCATCATACACGCGTGCAACGGGATCTGATTTCCCTTTTAACGAAACATACTTACGAAATGCCACTGCTGCAGCATTCCAGTTTTTCATTTCGAAGTAACAATATCCTGTATTGTAATTAGCCGTATTGAAGTAGCCGTAGTTG
>CALJIF010000087.1 GCA_937974275.1 uncultured Flavobacteriales bacterium | reverse complement strand
CAACACTTCCACTGGTTGTAGATAAAGAAAGTCCGCATCCTTCAAAAAAACTACCGGTAGTACTTACATTTTTTGACAAGAATATCGGGTTGTAGTTATATCCTGTGCCCGAATTGGAAACTGCAGTGAGTTTTGCCCAAAGCGAAATAGATCCTGATGTTGGCTTTAATAAGGCATCATTTCCGATGTCTAAATAATCATTCACGCCATCGAACTGATAAGCCATACCCGGATTTCCGAAACGATCAGCGGTTAGTACAGCGCCATTAATAGTTCCGTTGTTACTTCCAATTTCATCATTCGCATTTCCGGCATTAAAGCTATACTTAGCAACAAGACCTGTAGTAACCTGACTGTAAAGAGTTGTTGTTGCTAATGCTGACAGTGTTAACACGGTCATGGAATAAATAGTTCTCAAATTCATTGTTCGTAGTTTTTAATTGTATGGCGTAAATAAACATTTGTACTCCAATTGCAATGGAATACTTGACTAGAAGCTTACCTTTTGGTTGATTTTTTCAATGCGACCCGGATTACCATTGCGCCCACTTGCTGCATAGGTAGAGTTTCCTTTACCTCCTTTACCACCTGTATTCTTGGTATTCAAAACATATGATTTCACAGATGGATCAATAACGATAGTAATATCACCCCCATCCAAGCCATCTTGTGCCGGACGCTTACTATCCGCATTCCAACCCGGCTGCCCACACACCTCAACATTTACCGCGGTTGTTTCATTCACACGGAAATGCATTAATGTATTACCCTTTGAATTAAAAATCTTGTACTCCAACAAGTTCTCTCCTGTTACCCCGTGCTTCACGGCTTTCAGCTCTACACGCAAACTGCCGGCAATCGTACGACTGGATCCGCTATTTGGGGTAATGTTAGCGTTATAATCTGCAGTAACCGGCGCGCTGTAATCCATTGTAAACGTTTTAGTCGCAGTTAATGTTGGATGATATTTTGACTTCACCGAAAGCACAACTTTATCTCCTTTTACTATATCATTCATCGGCACATTAATGGTCCCTCCACTAACTGTTTTCATTTGACCTAAACCGGTATTTGTAAATTCCGGAAGACCCGTAGCAGTAATTTCATATTCATCCGAATAACCTCCTGCAGCTGTAGAAATCTCACCGCCATCCTTTAGTGTAGCGATAATGGTGAAAGCGTAGGTCTTTCCCTGCTGTAGCTTATCGGTCGTAGCTTCAACACGAATCTTGGTAACCTGCTTACCCTGCGTTGTATATTTCGCACGCTTCTCGGCTTCTGCTTTATCACGGGCATCTTTCTCGGATGCACGCACCATTTGTACTCCTTTGCCGGCCTCCGCAAGATAACTGCGCATCATCCCTTTAAATGTTGCGGAATCCATGGTTTTCAGCGTCTTTGCATCGCGATGAAATACGGTAACATTTCCACAAGAAGTTTCAAAAACCGAATTTACATCACTTGGTGTTGAAACCATTTGAGGGGTGAAGATGGCATACTCTTCAATAAAATACATATAGCCACTATTCCCTTTGTAGCAAAGAGGAAATGCCGCATCTGTAGTAAGGTATTTTCCTCCTTCAATACCGGATGATTTGTATAGACGATATTCTACAATTTGATTTTTTTCGTTTCGCTTCACATCGGCAAAGAAATCATCCCGCTTCACCGGTTCTCCGCCACCCATCATTGTACTTCCAACCATAAAAAGCGCTCCGCTGCCGCAACGCGTGTAGTGATAAGCATTAGCAGATGCGAAAAACTTCTCTGCCATTTCAAATTGACTTCCTCCTCCTATTGCACCACCGGAAGAAGTTGGTTGTTTTTGTTCCTGACCTGATTTACCGGGCACTTTATTCTTTAAATCAGATATAGATTGCGCACTTACAGCAGCGCCCATAAGCCCGAACAACAATACAATACTTAATTTATTCATAAGAAGGGATTTGATTATTGGGCAAAAGTGTAGCTAAACCCGATATTTAGTCCGAGTCATTTTCCGAAACGTATAAATCATTTTCCGAAAATATGGCTGATCATTTTGTCGCTGCGCTAAACACTGCGGACAACAGGTAAAATACTAAGGAGAGGGGTTAAAATTTCACTACTTCATACTAACTCAGCAATCGCAACTCTTTGAGGAGCGATTCGAATTCCTGCTTTTTATCCCGCGATATAGTGACATTAATACCATTATCAAGAATCATTACCGACTCGCCACGATTATACTTCTTAATGAAGTTTAGATTTACCAAAAAAGAACGATGAGGGCGGTAGAAATTGACACGATCGGTCAATATATCCTCGAACGTGCGCATTGGCTTACTTACCGTGACCTTGGAACCATTACTTAGAAAAACCGTTGTGTAGACACGATCTGCTTCAAAGAGTACAACATCATTGATTTCAACAAAGAGCAAACCATCACTCATAGGTAGCGCAATTTTTCGCAACTCCTCATTACGATAACTTGACTTCATCAACTCCAAACGCTCCATCATACTGGACTGCGCCTTTCGCTGACTTACCTTTTCTACTGCCGATTTCAGATTTTCAGCATTTACCGGCTTCAACAGATAATCAACGGCCGACACTTCGAATGCTTTAATTGCATATTGGCTGTATGCAGTAACAAATACAACCTCAAAATCAATTTTTTTGAAAAAATCAAGTAGTTCAAAACCATTATACTCGGGCATTTCGATGTCCAAGAACACCACATCAGGACTGTTTTTGTTAATCGCCAATACGCCGTCAGGCACGGAACTGCACTCGGCACAAATCTCCACCTCCGGACAATAGTTATTCAGCAATGCTTTCAAAGCCTGGCGGGCGCCGGCTTCATCGTCAATCATAACAGCCTTTATCATACTAGAAAATCTTTAGCAAAGCGAAGTAATTTGTTTCGTATTTGCAATACGCAATTTCCCTAACGTCAATTTTCGCTTCCGTACGTACACGGTATTGTTAGTCGCACGAGCGTTCCGGTGGGCGCGCCGTCAACTTCTAAATCAATGGTAGTGACGCTAAACTTTGCTTCACCCATGTGATT
Organism: uncultured Flavobacteriales bacterium; assembly: GCA_937974275.1. Classification (GTDB taxonomy): domain Bacteria; phylum Bacteroidota; class Bacteroidia; order Palsa-965; family Palsa-965. Next base: position 17,608 of record CALJIF010000087.1, on the reverse strand, counting down.
GAGCAGTTGAATCCTTTCCGACGTGGCTTCGGTTGAAAAAGAACGATGGCGGATACTGCTTCGCTCTTTTATTTCATGCGCTCGTTTTCTTCCCACACCGTTATCCTCAATTTCACAAACCAAATCAGAATCTATGTAGAAAGATATTTTTAATCTCTTCATTCCTCTTTTGTGCAGCAGACCATGTTTAATCGCGTTCTCCACAAAAGGCTGCAGTAAAATTGGTGGAATACAAAGAGCATGTCTGTCGATGTTTTCTTCCACATGCAGCAGGTACACAAAATCGTCACCAAACCTCAGTTTTTCCAGTGAAAGATAAAGTTCAAGAATATCAAGCTCTTCCTGCAGTGTAATGAATTCTTTGCCTGAGGAATCCAATACATTGCGCATCAAACTACTGAATTTACCCAAATACAAATTTGAATTTTCAGTATCATGCTGCAAAATCAAAGCTTGTATGGAGTTTAAAGCGTTGTACATAAAATGAGGATTCATTTGTGCCTTTAACGCTGTTAGTTGCGAAGTGATCATTCGCTTCTCTGTTTCCGCCTTGCGTTGTATGTATTTAATTCTTGCATAGGCGACTAATGCAATTGTCATTAGCACCGCTATGGTTGCAATAATATAAAACCACCAACGCTGCCAAATCGGATACTCAGTTTGAATGGCAAGTACAACAGATTTACCGGATATCCCTGATTCATTGACTGCACGTATTTCGAAACGATACTCGCCCGGAGGAATGGATTGATAAGTTATTACCCGTGCCGAAGCTTGAAGCTCATGCCACGATGTATCCAGACCAATCATCCGATATAATACTTTGTACTTACCTCTGCTTCGCAATGCCACAGATGAGAATTCTATAGTAAACAATTGATTTCTGTGAGGCAAAACTACCGTAGAAGAAAATGGCACGGAAACATTATCAACAGCGACCCGACTTAAATAAACACCCGGAGCAACAGCATTCAACCATTCCAATCGCCGTGGAAAAATCAGCAAACCTTTGTTGGTCGCGAGAAAAACCAAAGAGTCGTTACTGTCAATTGTATTGATATCCTTCGCATTTATACCATGACTATGGGAAAACTGCGCGGTTGACTTAAGGTCTTTATCGATACGATAGAGCGCGGTGTTGCTTGCTGTCCAAATAAAATTCTGGTCAACATGTACCACTTTTAATTCATTAGTTATAACGGAATTCGCGGCATCTATACTATTCTCTACAACACCGTCTTTAATAATCAATAAGCCCATACTAACTGTAGCAGCATAGATTAAATCGCGTGAAACAGCTAATGAATTAACAAATACCGGTTGACCTTTATGTTGAATTTCCTTCAGCACACCGTGTCTATAATAGAACAATCCGCGATTGAGCGCGTAGTAGGTCGCATTTTCCGCAGGAGAATAACACACCGAACGACCACCGCCGAAATCTCTGGCACCGTATATCTCTGCAGAAGTTTTCGAAGCATTTACAGACGTTACGCCACTGATTTCAGAACACACATAATAAAGAGAATCTCCAACAATACAAAAATCACGAGCATTATAAATTGGAATCCTCTTTACCAACTTACCATTACTAAATACTGACAACGGACCATGAGCAATCCATACACTATCTCCGTGCACCTTCACCTGTTTGGTACTCACTGTTGGAGCATTAATAGCCAGTGTCCGCACAACTCCACCGTTCAAATCAAGTTCGGTTATTCTACCTTTATGAGAACCGACGATGATGCTTGATTTACTCACGGCAACATCAGTGAAATTTTGATCCGTTATTTCCGGGTTGCTTGCATTTACACGGATCAAAGTTGGAGTTGGTACAACAAATAATCCCTCTTGTAAAGTTGATATCCAGGTCAAATTTTCACGATCAACATACAAAGAGCTGATATTCCGACCGGCAAACTGATGTGACCACTGCTTACTATGCAGATCGTAGATTCTGAGTCCATTGGAGCCACACACCGCTAACTTATCTTTCCCTGCTGAGCACAAATTATAAATACGATCTTGCTGCGCATATTGGAGGTTTATACCGGCATGTACTAATTGTCCATTTTCTTCAAACATCAAGCTAAATCGATCTCCATTCATCAATTCTCTCAAAACGTATAATCTTCTGTCAACTACAAACGCCGATGTTTTGTAAACAGTCGGATTATCCGATGCACTTTGAAGCAGTTTAAACTTTTGATCAAGAATAGAAAACGAATAAATTGTATTAGCATTATCCGTTACAACTACATGATTATCGGCAAATAGAATTCCGGCATAGCGCGAGACTTCTTTAGAAGGCAATGCAATTGAATAAAGACTGTCGCCTGAATCCGATCGCTTGATCAATCTGGTTCCTTGAATCATCCACAAACAGTTTTGATCATCCAATGCATACATGGAGTTATCGCCTTGAATACGCGAACGATCAACAATTAAGAGTAAGGAATCACCGTTCGTTCGAAAAACTTGTCCGTTGAAATTACGGCACCAGACTCTGCCTTTGGAATCAAGTGCTAAACCTGATATGCTTCTTCCGGAACTGGAAGGACTTGAAAATTTCGTGAATTCGAAACCATCATACCGATACAAACCTGCATCGCAACCGATCCATAAATAACCGAATGGATCTTGTAAAATTTGGTAAACCTCATTTGATGGTAAACCATTTTCATCATTGATAGTATAGTTGTATGGTTGCTGTGCATTAAGATTACAGCACGTTACCATGACTACCGCGATGACTATCTGCTTTATCAAGTGTTTCAAGTTAAGCGCAAAACTAATAAATGCCGGGAGATCCGGCGGTAGGGCTATTAGCCCAACGGCAACATTCCAGAATATTGCGCATAGCCCACCAATGAAAAATTATTGACATATCATTTAAAGTCTTTTCAAAGTCGCCCTCTGATAACTATTGACTCCATAACTAATTACAGTAGGCACATCTTCCGTTCCTTTTCCGCTGGTTAATATTCCGGAATCTGTTCCTGCGATTACTTCTACCACCATCGTATCTCCCTGCAAAGAGTAAATCATTGTAATTCGTGTACCCTGAACTTCAAATGAAGTAATAAAATTATTTCCTCTAAAAATGCCGGAAATAACGATTCCATTCTTTTCATCTACATTCCATTTTCCAACTAACGTATCCACCGGAACTAATTCATAAGCGCGGATATCTTTCCCGCTATCACCATAAATTAATTGCCAGGAATAAACACCCGCACTGTCTTTACTACTCACGTTTAATTGCATGGGCACTGTTGTCGACTTACCCATCGCGCCATAAATAGTTAATTGTCCCGACCACTTGCCCGAAAAATTTCGGGGATGTTGAGCTTGCAGATTAATGACTAGTAGAAATAAAAGTGCCGAAGCAAGCAAGTATCGCATAACACAACTAATTTTAATTCACATTTCGAAAATAAAAAAAGGCTCGTAGAACTACGAGCCTCAACATCTTAATCGCGGTTATTTATTTTACCAGCATTTGTTTGCAGAAATAACTCTGTTCCGAACAACTTACAATGGTATAGGTCCCCGAACTCAAGCGTTGTTCCAAATCTTTTACTTCCAAAGGATCGCCGGAATTTTGGACTTCAACTTTAGAATAATATTCTTCACCGGCCGCATTACGTACAACTACAATAGCAGTCTTGTCAGGATTCTGATCTGCCTTTATAGCCGGTTGTGTCACCGGACTAACCGCTACACCATTCGTGTATTTAACCGGAACAGTATTCGAATAATACGTAAATCCCTCTTCGGTTGTAAACTTCAAACGATAAAAAGACATGCCTTCATACGGCTGAAAATCAGTTTCCACAAAATCTGCAGCAACGGTTCCCGGCTCCACTTTACTTACAACAGCGTATTCCGAACCGTTCTTGGACTTTTCTACTTCATAAGAAATCACTCCGGACATTACAGGCGTCCATGATACCACTACGTGATTATTTGTAGGAACAGCATTAAAGCCGGTCATTGCAATATCGGAGGGGTTGCTTTGCGCATTTGCCGTAACTTGCAGGGCAAACGCTAAAATTAATGCAGATATTTGCTTCATGATTTTACGTTCAATTAACCAAATATAGTACTATACTTCACATTACCAAGGAATTACGTAGTTATCTTGTCAACAGGTTTTCCAACGGTTCTGCTGAAAATCAACCAAATACAAATTCGTCGATAATAACCATTAATTCGTCGCCAAATAACTGATTATGCGCCTTCCCGTTTTTCTTTTAGCATTTATCCTTCTTCATCTTACACCGCTTCAGGCACAACATTACCGCATTGCTTTTTGGAATGTGGAGAACCTGTACGACACCATCAACGATCCTGCGGTGAATGACGAAGAATTTTTGCCGGGTGCGAAAAATGCATGGACTTCTGCACGCTACATGACCAAGCTGAATAATCTCTCTGATATTATCCTGGACATGAATGAAGGCAATGGGCCATCTATTATAGGAATGGCGGAAGTTGAAAATAGAAAAGTGTTGGAAGATTTGACTACCAAAACGAAATTGAAAAAGCAGAAGTATGGCATCGTGCATCACAATTCGCGTGATAAACGAGGCATTGATGTGGCGCTGATTTATAAGAAAAAAGATTTTCGTGTATTAACATCGTATACGGTTCCGGTTGCCGGATGGGCAGACAGCGCATATCCGACTCGCGATATTCTTTTAGTAAAAGGTATTCTTGGAAAAACGGATACACTCTTTGTAATGGTGAATCATTGGCCTTCACGCCGCGGCGGAGAACAAGAAAGCGGACCGAAAAGATTGCTTGCGGCACAAACATTACAACGTATTTGTGATAGCCTCAAAGCCATTAATGCCGGATCACGAATTATTGCATTGGGTGATTTTAATGATGAGCCCACGGATGCTTCCTTAAAAGCTGTTGCATCGCTTCAGAATAAGATGGATTCCATCAAACAATCGGGAGATGGGACGCATTATTATAAAAAAGAAAAATCGGTGTTGGATCAAATTCTGGTGAGCCAAACGCTTAACGGAGGAACAACATTAAAATGTGGAACTGCATACATTTTCAAGCAGGATCGCTTGTTTGCAGAAGTTTACAAAGGTGACGGACCTTCACCGAAACGTACGTGGGCCGGCTCTCGTTATATTGGCGGATACAGTGATCACTTGCCTGTTTATATCGACATTTACCGTATTGCAGTTAAAGGCAAAAAATGAAGGTAAAAGATCAACTGCTGCAGTTGCAGTCATTATTGGAGATTGAACGGGAAGAAGATTTACGACAATACCTCGAGCAATTCGAACGCTACAGTATTGCAGCACGCAGAAAAAATGGCGTAACCTGGTATCCGGTTCATGTAACTTCTGAAGAACTTGGTGTCGGCGATTATGTTACTGCCGAATTTGAACGCACACAAGGACAAAATGAACTGCATCAATTTTCCAACGGTAAAGTAATCGAGATTTTTTCCAATAGCGGAGATGATAACAGTGAGCATTGGAAAATTCAAGGAACCATTAAACATGTGCATGGAAACAAAATGCGCATTGCGTTTAATACCGATGAACTTCCGGGATGGATTGAACGCGGTAAAATCGGCATCAATTTACTTTTTGACGAAGCCGGATATCGTGAAATGAAATTCGCCTTGGGTAAAGTTGCTGAAGCAGAAAATAGCAGACTGGCTCAACTGCGTGATGTGCTCTACGGCATTACAACGCCTTCATTTCATCTTGTAGAGGAAGTTCCGGGTATGTCGGGACTAAATCGTTCGCAGCAAAATGCGGTGAATCTGATTGCCGCTGCTCAAGATGTTGCCGTTATTCATGGTCCTCCTGGAACAGGAAAAACCACAACATTAATTCGTGCCATCATGCATACACTCATGCATGAAAAACAAGTACTGGTTTGCAGCCCGAGCAATGTGGCAGTTGACTTGCTTACTGAAAAACTCGTTCAACAAGGCATTAACGTTTTGCGTTTAGGAAATCCGGCGCGGGTTTCGGAAGAAGTGTTACAAAATACACTCGACGCACGCATGGCCAATCACGAATCGTTTAAAGAATTAAAACAATTTCGCAAACGTGCCGAAGAGTTCTTCAGTATGGCCAAAAAATACAAACGCAACTTTGGTCATGCCGAACGCGAACAACGGCACTTGTTGTATCAGGAAGCACGGCAATTACAGAAGGATGCGTCCGCACTCGAAGACTACATCTTATGGGATAGTTTCGAAAAAGCTCAAGTTATTGCGTGTACTCCCGTTGTTGCAGCAGGCAAACTCATGCGCGACTTACGATTTAAAACGTGTTTCATTGATGAGGCTGCGCAGGCATTGGAACCCATGACCTGGATTCCGATCATCAGAAGTGAGCGTGTGGTGTTTGCCGGTGATCATTTGCAACTTCCCCCAACAGTGAAGTCGAAACGTGCAGAAGACGGAGGATTGAAATACACCTTGTTTGAACGAGTTGTCCGCTCTCATCCGAATGTTGCGGTAATGCTGAATGTGCAATATCGTATGCATGAAAAGATAATGGAGTTCAGCAACCGGATGTTTTACAACAACGAGCTATCTGCTTATGTTGATGTAAAAGATAATCTGTTGAGCTTTGATGAAGCCGATGATTTATTGAATCGTCCGCTGGAATTTATTGACACTGCAGGAACCGGATATGAAGAACAGCAGCATCCCGAAACACTGAGTTACGAAAACGAAGAAGAGGCGCGATTACTGATTCGGCATTTAGGTAATGTGCTTCAACAATACGATCAACGACCTGATGAACCTTTGCGTATCGGCATTATCGCGCCATACAAACAACAAACGGAAAAATTACAAGCATTGCTTCATGAGCAAAGTTGGTTCGCAGGATCACGACATCACTTCAGCATTCGAACGGTGGACGGATTCCAGGGACAAGAGCGCGATATCATGTGCATTTCGATGACGCGAAGTAACGACAGGAATGAAATCGGATTTTTGTCGGACACACGACGTATGAATGTGGCATTAACCCGCGCGAAACGAAAACTTATTGTAATCGGAGACAGTGCAACACTCGGAGCGCATTCCTTCTATAAGTCGTTTCTGGATTACGCCGATGAAATACAAGGCTATCGAAGCGCATGGGAATTCATGGAAGTGTGATACTTACGAAAGTTGCGGAGTAGGTTTAATTAACTTTCGCAATTCCCGTTCAACAGGAAAACTGTAGTTGCCTTTTTCAATTCTCCATTGTGCCACTTTACGCAATATCCACGGCACTTTACGGTGCCAGCCTATGTGCTGATAAAACTTATAATTCTCGATGAAGCGGATTTTTTCTTCGCTGATCCATTCACTCTTCCCGGAATCTACATAATCAAAATCGCTCCACTCTTCCAACGTCTTACGAAACTGATAACCCTCTTTCAATAGCTGATCAGCAATCGGATTTCCCGGATAAGGTTTGAAATAAAATATTCCAAAATGAAATTTCGGACTCATCTTTTTCAAACGGGTAATCATATTCAAAGTAGCATCGATACTTGCTTCGGTCTCTCCGGGAAAACCAACTATCACGCTAAAGTTAATGGCAATGTCATACTTCACACATTTTGTTGCTGCGTCCAAGATGTGATTGACTTTGATATCCTTCTTCATCCAGTTCAGCATCTCTTGTGTTCCTGCTTCCATGCCAATCATTACTTTCTCCAGGCCGGCTTGTTTGCATAACTTCCATACCTCATCGTCCAAACGCACACCTTGATCAGCACGCATCGTACCGAACCAGGTAATAGGAAGTTTTCGTTGGATCAATTCTTCCGCAAATGCTTTAACACGTTTGGAACTGGTAAAAAATGTTTCATCCTGAAAATGCACATGTTCGAATTGATACTTCTTCCACAACTGTTCTATTTCGTCCACAATACGAACAGGATCCAATCCAAACCAGCCACGTTTATACATAAAAGGATCGGCACAAAAAGTACAGCGGAATCTACAGCCTTGCGAAGAAATATAATCAAGTTGCTTTCTTCCGCTCAACTTCATGTATGCCGGTATGTCAATCAATTCGTAGTTAAAAGCGGGAAATGCATTGATGTCCTGCATCACCTGAGGAGCATTATTAATTACGCTGCCCGTTTCATCTTTAAAGTGCAGTCCGTTTACGCCATGCAAACTTTTGTTTTCAAGTAATCGTTCCAATAATGTTGCAAACGGAATTTCTCCTTGACCATTCACTACTACGTCAATTGCCGGATCTGCTAAAGTTTGCTCAGGAAACAGCGAAGGATGCCAGCCGCCCCAAACTACTTTAACATGGGGATAATTTTGTTTTACCTGGCGAGAATATTTTAACGCGTCTTTAATCGGGTTGCCGGTTAAAACTGTTGTAGCAAAACACACCGGATTATTTTCCAAGTGTTGTTTCAGTAATGGCCATGAATCATCCTGAAAGCGACCATCAACAATTACCACATTATACTTATCACGATCGAGATAGGAACCGATAGCCAACAAAGCCAATGGCATCGTATAGAACACCGCCTTAGGATTGTACAATATAACGGTCGGCTTCATGTTACTTGTTTAAAATGCTTCAGTAATCATGATATAAAAACTGCTGTTTCCTCTGCCAATGCCGTAATCTAAACGTATGTTAAGTCGTTCCTTACGATTAACCATATACCGCAATCCCGCACCGTACGAATATTTCATGGTATTCCAGGAAACATCCTTCAGATCTCTGAACACATCGCCTACACCGGCGAAAACAGTTCCTCCAAAACGTTTCCAGATTTTGAATCGATATTCTGTTTGCGCGCCCACAAAGTTGTGATCACGAAATCTATTCTTTGCATAACCACGAAGTATGTCATCACCACCGGCTTGTGACATGGTAATGAAAGTAGGATTACCAAAATTTAAATTCACCACCGAATTAAACGCGACAACATTACTTTTATAAACGGGAATGTATTTATTGAACGTCATGTTTAACGTCGTATAATTAAAATCACTACCGAAAGCCGGACGATAATAATACGACGACACTTCAAAGAAATATCCCGTGCGCGCATTCACCACGTTATCACGCTGATCAGAAACAAATACCAATCCGAAACCGGAATTCAATCCTCCGCCAACGCCTGTAATTCCTGCTGTATCCAAAATGCCGCCTTCAGCTACTTTCATCTTGTACATGTACAACACTTGATAATCGGCGCCGGCAAACATGCCTTTACGAATGCGCTTCAACCCAAGAATTTTCATGCTGAGCAAATCGTACGTATATCGCTCTACCATTTCGGGTGTGGTTTGATTTCCTATACCGTAAAATCGATCAGGAAAATTTCTATAACGCGCCTCCCCTTTTATCAACCATCGCTCTTCCTTTAAAAATATATTCCATGACGACCACACGTCGAGTTGCTTGTTCTGTGTATAATCAATTAAAAGCTTTGCGTACGATAAACGCGCACTCGGGCCGCCTACATGAAAATAATAAACGCCCATTGCGCCATAAGCCCAACGCGTATCCGGAGTGTAATACAATAATGGAATCGCAAACAAACCACTATGAGATGTGGTGTCAAAAAACATGCGATGAATAAAACCTTTACGCTGTGTTGAATCGGGAACCGAGTCGTGTTGCTGTGCGAACAACCAACTGCCGGTAAAAACAAAGAAGGCTACTACACTTGCTCGCATCGTTAAAAATAGATATTTACTGTTCTCTGACCATCAGTGCGTCAGCGAAGGCGCGTATTCCGGCCAGTTTCTTTTCATCTGCACCAACGCTAAGCAACGATTGCATTGCTACATCGTAATACTTTTTCATTTCCGCTTCTGCCTGCTCACGAATGTGCAATCGATTATAAATATCCTTTACGCCGTTTACCTTATCGATAGCTTGGTCAGCACCGGCCTGTAACCAATTCAACAGCTCTTCTTTCAAATAACCATCAGCTTGTTGCAAGGCAGAAATCAACAAGTATGTCTTCTTGTTGGAAACAATATCACCACCAACTTGCTTTCCGAATTTTTCAGGATCACCATATACATCCAATATATCATCCTGCAACTGAAAGGCGATTCCGATATTACGTCCGAATTCGTACAATTTATGTGCATCTGTTGAATACGCGCCACCACAATAAGCGCCAATTTCCAATGATGCCGCCAACAATACCGCCGTCTTTAATTCAATCATCCGAATATACTCCGGAATTGTAACGCGAGTTTGTTGCTCAAAGTCCATATCCATTTGTTGTCCTTCACATACTTCAAGTGCAGCTTTTGTAAACGACTCTAAAATACGAGGCAATGCGTTGTGTGGTGATTTCGCCATTAAACGAAACGACTCTGCAAACATGGCATCACCGCTTAGAATAGCAATGTTGGAATTCCATTTTTTGTAAACTGTCGGCTGACCACGACGTAAAGGCGCCAGATCCATGATATCATCGTGCAGCAACGTAAAGTTGTGAAACAGCTCTATTCCCACTGCAGCAGGTAATGCAACATGAATGTCATCCGTAAATAATGATGCTCCCGACAGGACCAGTATAGGACGCATTCGTTTGCCACCCAAGTTCATGGTGTAGCGAATAGGATCGTACAAATGTGCAGGCGATTGGGGTAAATCGTTCGCAAACGTTTTAATTTCCTCTTCAATTAATTCCAGATACAAACTATTCACAAGCGATTTATAAAATAAAACTAGTGTCAGATAAGATTTTCTTTAATCCTTCTTCGAGTGAAATAGGATCCTTTTTTAATGCTTGACGCATCTTAGAAACATCGGGCATGCGTCGTGTCATGTCACCTTCGGGTAATGCAGGCGCGTGGACAATTTCTGATTTCGAATTGCACACCGATTTAACCAGTTGCGCTAATTGTAAAACAGAAATTTCTCTATCACTTCCGATATTTACAATATCGTCAATGTACATGCCATCCTCCGCAATACGAATACAGGCATCAACGTTATCATCAACGTAACAAAATGTGCGGCTTTGAGAACCGTCTCCATAAATAGTTATCGGTTCATTTTTTAAAGCACGACTCATGAATTTGGACACGACAAAATCTTTGCTTTGTTTTGGACCGTAGGTATTGAAGAATCTAAAAATGGTAAAAGGCAATCCGAATTCTTTACGGTACGACTTCAGAAATGCTTCACCGACATTCTTCACGATTGCATAGGGCAAACGGGAATTCAGCGGTGTAGTGTCTTCGTTCTGCGGCAACTCAACAGGCTCGCCATATACTTCGGAGGAACTTGCATAAAACACACGTTCCACTCCGGTATTTTTACTCAGATTTAGAATATTCTTGATGCCTTCCAAATCTTCCAACACCATCACAGGATGATCCAATGTACGTTGCACTCCAACAACTGCGGCATAATGAAACACCCAGTCAAAACGTGTGGAATAAAATACCGCTGCAATATCCTGATAACTATTAACGTCGCATTTGATAAATCGGATATTGTTGTGCTTTCCTTTCGGGACGCGGGACAATGTTCCGGTCAGTAGATTATCTACCACTGTGATTCTGTATTCGGCATTCTGCGAGAGTCGCTCTGCAAGGGTGCTGGCAATAAAACCTGCACCACCGGTAATCAGAATCTTTCGGATTGGTTTCATGTCTGTTAATTTAACAAAGACAAAAGATATTTCCCATAACCGCTTTTCATTAACGGTTCTGCTAACTTGCGCAACTGATCAGCATCAATGAATCCCATACGATAAGCTACTTCTTCGATGCAGCCTACTTTTAGACCCTGACGCTCTTCGATAATAGAAACATAGTTAGACGCTTGCAACAATGATTCGTGCGTTCCGGTATCTAACCATGCGGTACCACGATTCAAAATGCTGACTTCCAATTTGCCTTGCTCCAAATAAATACGGTTGATATCGGTAATCTCCAATTCTCCGCGCGCGCTCGGCTTCAAGTTGTGGGCTAACTGAATTACACTATTGTCGTAATAGTAAATTCCCGGAACCGCGAAGTTTGATTTAGGTTGAGTAGGTTTCTCTTCTATCGTGATTGCTTTCCCGTTCGCATCAAATTCAACAACTCCATAACGCTCCGGATCATTAACATGATAAGCGAAGACCATTCCGCCTCCATTTTTCTCCACACGTTCACGTGCAGTTGCCAATGTCTTGGATAAATTGGAACCGTGAAAAATATTATCGCCCAAAATAAGCGCTGCGTGATCAGAACCAACAAAGTCGGAACCAATCGTGAATGCCTGCGCTAAACCTTTGGGTTCAGGTTGTACGGCGTAATGAAAACGCATACCCAATTGCTCTCCTGTTCCCAGCAATTTTTCGAATAACGGCAAATCAACAGGAGTAGAAATAATTAATATTTCTTTAATACCCGAAAGCATCAATGTGCTCAACGGATAATAAATCATGGGTTTATCAAAAACCGGCATCAATTGCTTACTTACTGCAAGCGTCAAAGGATGCAAACGTGTACCGGATCCACCGGCGAGAATAATACCTTTCATGGATTAGTGTTGATTGTGTTGATCGGAATGAATAACCAGCTTGTCCGGATCTACATCTTCTTCTTCGTCGTAAATATCTATTAGCGGCTCTTTCATCATCGCCTTGTGTGCATTGCGGCGTTCCAGCGACAACAATATACAAGGCAATAAAATTAGGTTGGTGGCTAATGAAACAATTAATGTAATGGACAACAACACGCCTAAGGCTACTGTGCCACCAAATCCGGACAACACGAAGATGGCGAAACCAAAAAACAAGATCACGTTCGTGTAAATCATACTCAACGCGGTTTCACGAATAGCGAAAGACACTGCTTTATGTTTTTGAGCTGCTGATAATTTGCGCAGTTGATTACGATATTCTGTTAGAATGTAAATCGTTCCGTCAGAAGCAATACCGAACGCGATGGAGAAAATCAAGATTGTACTCGACTTAAACGGCACGCCCATAAAGCCCATGATTCCTGCTGTCATAACAAGAGGAATTAAACACGGCAATTTGGACAAAACAATAATGGCAACCGAACGGAACAACACCATACCGATTAACAAGATCAATACAATCGCAATTAATAAACTCACAAACAAGTGATGCAACAAATAATCGAACGAACGCAAGAACATTAACGAGTGGCCGGTCATGTCCACCTTATATTGACTTGGCGGAAATATTGAATCCACTATCGGTTGAATTTGCGCCACAATTTTTTTCGCGCTATCGGAACCTACGTCAGCCATTTGAAAACTAACACGTGTATATTGGCGCGTAGAATCAATAAAATTATTCAGCTTCTGCTGCTGTCCTCTAACCGTTTTGCTGTAATCAGCCAAAGCTTTCAGGTCAGCTCCGTTCGAAGGTAAACGGTATGCTTTAGGTCGACCGTCTTTGTACGCCTGATAAGAAAACTTCAACGCTTCAACGATAGAGAGCGGTTTAGAGAAACCCGGCTTCGACATAATAACACGCTGCAGCGAATCAATTCGATACAACACGTCACCGTCATTCTCAAATAATCCGTTTTTCTTTTTCGTATCAATGGCTACTTCAAACGGCAAAATTCCGTTGAAGTGTTTTTCCATGAATTTCAAATCCAAATATACCGGCTCATCTTTCGGCAAATCATCCACTACATAACCAACAACACTGATGAATTTAAATCCTACCAACGAAATCAACGTAGCGACTGTAATGCCGATATAGATTTGCTTCCGCTTGTTGTGAACCAGATGATCCACGTAATCAATAATTTTATTTACGCGCTTACCACTCAGGTGATTCATCTGCTTGGCTTTCGGAGCCGGTAAATAATAGAAGATGATGGGCGTTAAAACTATCGCAATAGCATACGTTGTTAAAACATTAATTGCTGCAGTAACACCAAATTCCACAAGAAGGGAACTATTGGTAAAATAGAATACTCCAAAACCGATAGCTGTTGTAACGTTCGCTAACAAATTCGACAAGCCCACCTTCTGCACCATTCGCGATAGCGCCTTCGTCTTATTGCCATGACGAGAAAGTTCTTCCTGATATTTATTAATCAGGAAAATACAGTTCGGAATACCGATGATGACGATTAACGAGGGAATTAAACCTGTTAATACCGTAATCTTATAACCCAGTAAGCCTATTGTTCCCAGCGACCAGATTAATCCGACAACCACAACCACCAACGAGAAAAATACCGCATTGAAATAACGGAAGAAAATGAAAAGAATAACTGCCGTTACGCCCAACGATAAAAACAGGAAGAATGCTGTTTCGCCGCCAATCTTGCGCATGTACTCGGAACGAATCCAGGGCATTCCGCTATAATGCGCGGTAACTCCTGTTGCCTTTTCAAATTTCTCCGTGTTCTCGCGAACGGATTTAACAATGTCCAAACGCTTTTTACTGTTCAGATCTTTTTGCTTGAACGTAATCGCCATTAACGTAACGGAGGACGCTTTGTTAATCAGCATGCCGTCATAAAACGGCAAACGGTCAATTTCATTTTTCAAACTGTCCACTTCTTCCTGAGAAGTTGGACGTTGTTGCACCACCTGACGAATATCAAATCGAAGCGAATCATCGTTACGCTCCATATTGTACAAGCGCGCGGTGGACATCACTTCCTGCACACCGTCAATTTTGCGAATAGCTTCCGTTAAATCGTACCACGCCTGATACTGTTTCAATTTAAAAATCCCCGGATCCTGATACGCGATCACCATCACGTTTCCGTCTTCACCATATCGCGCTTTGAATCCTTCGTATGCAACATACATCGGATCATCTTTCGGTAATACACGCGCATACGTGTAAGACAACTCCAACTTCGTGTAGGCCTGCCAACCCATAAAGGCGGTTAGTCCCAACGTTACAATCAGAATGGAAATTTTATAGCGTAGAATAAAATGCGAAAGCTTCGCCCACATAATGCGTGTTGAATATCTTAATAAGGAGGTAAAAGTACATATTTTACGGGTGTACGCCCTAAATATCCACGGGCAAAATTGTCCGGGGAAAGTGTGGTTACTTCACCGTAACTTTACCACATGCGCGCATGGTCTGTACTTCGTACTCTTTCTCCTTCACGATTGTGGAATGCCGCAAAAGTGTACGCCTCGTTTTGGTATGCACGCCGCACCAAAAAACCCGAGCAGTGGGGACTTCCCTTCGCGCTCAGCATTGAACCTACTACCTCCTGCAACCTGCGCTGTCCCGAATGCCCAAGCGGATTACGCGCATTTTCACGACCTACGGGCATGTTGCAACGCGAAAAATTTCATGCGCTCGTGGACCAATTTGCGCCGCACCTCATGTACCTCAACTTTTACTTTCAAGGCGAACCGTACCTCAACCCCGATTTGCTCGATATGGTACACTACGCCCACCGTAAAAAAATACTTACCTCTACTTCTACCAACGCACATTATCTGGATAAGGACAAAGCCCGCGCTACCGTGGAGTCCGGGCTCGACCGGCTCATTATTTCCATTGACGGCACCACGCAAGAAACCTATCAGGCTTACCGTATAGGAGGTAAGTTGGACAAAGTGTTGGAAGGCACGCGCAACATTATGCACTGGAAAAAAGAGCTGAAGTCGCGCACGCCCCACGTGGTGTTCCAGTTTTTGGTAACCTCGTACAACGAGCACCAGGTGCAGGAGGTACAGCGTATGGCCCGCGAGTTGGGCGTGGACGAAGTACACTTAAAAACTGCGCAGGTGTACGATTTTGAAAACGGCAATGTGCTGATACCCAATAACGACAAGTACGCCCGTTACCGCCGCAATGCCGAAGGGCGTTGGGTATTAAAAAACCAACTGGAAGACCATTGCTGGCGCATGTGGCACAGCTGTGTTATAACGTGGGACGGAGCCGTGGTGCCTTGCTGTTTCGACAAAGACGCCCACCACCGTTTGGGCATTTTAAAAAATTTCACGCTCAAAGACATTTGGTTCAGCCAGCCCTACCGCAACTTCCGCCTGCAGATGTTAAACGGACGCGAGCAAATAGACATTTGCAAAAACTGCTCCGAAGGCTCGTTGGTGTACGGGGAATGAGTACCCGAACCTAAACGTTTGTAACCGCCTTAAGCGCGGGGTTTTCTTTTCTTTTGTGGCGTGTTAAAAACGCTGCACAGCATACTCTTCTTCTTCTTGTTGTCCAACGGACTACTTGCCGATTCCCTGGTAGATCCTTTGCAATCGCACGTGCTGTCGATACTGCACAAAGTAGAACAGGAAGAACGTTTTATGGGGAGTTGTCATCCGGATAGTTTGGCGCAACTGCCATTTGGTATTGTTAAAGAAATTAATGAAACCCGCTACATCATTGCCATTGACAGTGCAACGTTTCTACCCGGACACGCCAAGTTTAGTGCATTCGCTGCGTTAGAATTACCGGGAACTACCCAACGCATTTGTTTTGCTGCGCGGAATATCGCATTCAATCCGCAAGGTGTAATTCCATCTCCCGCAACACGTTTGTATTTGGTAAGCGAACATCGCATTCGATTGTCAAACGCCATGCAATTAGTTCTAAAACCGGACAATCAAAATTTTGTGGAATGGGACTGCAATGGGTTTCAGGCCGTGAGTTTGAAAGGACATTTTGAATTTAATCCGGGAGTGATTTATCCGGCTAATGCAAATGACACTGTTGTACGCGCATCCATGCAAGTTTACGTTAATGATTTGCATAATCTCGTTGTACAAGCATCGATACCTGCGTTTAAAATTCGCGGTGTCGATGGGTTCATATTTAACATTCAGGACGCAACAGCAGATTTTAGCGAAACTTTGAATGCACCGGGAATGATGTTTCCTATTGGATATAATCTATCACCGTACGGCAATCAAGTGCAGCAATGGACAGGATTTTACTTAAGAACATTATCGGTAACACTTCCACCACAATTCAATCGGAACGGACAACCTCCGACAATAAGTGCACAACATTTGCTGATAGATGATTCGGGGGTAAGCGGACTGTTTTCTGCCACAAATCTATTCACGATGTCACAAGGCGATATGAGTGGTTGGGGATTTTCTGTTAACACCATTCAAGTTGGTCTTGCGTCAAATCAATTGAATGGCGCAGGATTCGGAGGCTATATCCGACTTCCTGTTTCCGATAATGATTCGCTGCAATACAGCGCTTCGATGATGACGAATCCAAGTACCAATCAGACGGAATATCAAATCAATATTTCTCCTACACCTCAATTTCAAACAGATGTATTGTGTGGCACGCTTCATTTGTATTCCAACTCTGCACTAAGTGTTCAGGTGGTGAACAATAAATTTCGACCACAAGCAACACTTAACGGCAAGTACACACTTAACAATTCTGCTGCTGCAATTAAAGAACTTCCTTTTCAAAATGTTGTTGTAAGTACTCAAGCGCCCTACCTGACGTCCGGCACGTTTGGATTAGTGGGTAATCCGGACAGTACGAAACTCAGTGGCTTTCGCATAAGTCTTACCGCAGTTTCATTAGTATCCAATTCTCTGTTATAACCTATGTTGCAAGTTGGTGCTGCAATTAATTTGGGAGATACTACATCAATGTCACTTGGCGTTAATGGAAC
>CALJIF010000086.1 GCA_937974275.1 uncultured Flavobacteriales bacterium | reverse complement strand
GTATCCCCTTCAAACCAATTTCTTTGCATCGTTTTAATTCCTGAACAGCCAGTTTTGCATCCTGCATAGGAATCGTTCCCAGGCCAACAAAACGTTTTGGAAATCGTTTTATAATGTCTGCAATGTGGTCGTTTAAAAAAATCGAAATCTCCAGGCAGTCCTGTGGTTTTGCCCAATAGCTGAACATGACCGGTACTGTAGATAATACCTGAACATTAACATGTTGTTCATCACACTCAGTTGTTCGTTGTTCTGCGCTCCAGCAATTGTTTTCGATTTCACGAAAAAATTTACCGTCATCGCGCATCATACGTGCACAACACGGCTTATGATGATCCAAGTGAATAAAACCGCCGTATCCGAATTTTTCTTTCCAGTTCGGAATGTTTTCGGGAAGAATGTGCGTATGAATGTCAATCGTGAAGAGCTGTTTCACGCCAATGTTTTTGATAATTATTTAATAACCGGAGGCGGTTCCATGATGTGCCCGCAACTTTTGCATGTACGCAGATCTTCACTGCCGTAAAACTTTTCGAATACAGCCTGAAACTGATTTTGAATATCCGTTAACACAAAATACTCTTCAAACAATTTGTGATTGCATTTTTCGCAGAACCATAACAGTCCATCTTTTTCACCTTCCCGACGACGACGTTCGATAACCAAACCGATCGTGTTAGCAGGACGACCCGGACTGTGCGGAACTCCGGGCGGCAACAAGAAAATTTCGCCTTCTTTAATCGGCACTTTTACGGCTTTCCCGTCTTCCTGAATACCCACAACGATATCTCCTTCCAACTGATAGAAAAATTCTTCGCTTTCGTTGTAGTGATAATCTTTACGGGAGTTAGGACCGCCAACTACCATAATGATGAACTCAGCGTCTTTATACACTACTTTGTTCGATACGGGTGGTTTCAGCAGGTGTCGATTTTCATCGATCCATTTTTTAAAATTGAAAGGGCGAGTAAGGGCCATATAAATTCTATTTAGAATACATTACGAAAGTAGCTAAATGCGAGCAAAGTTGCTTGTAAAATGATCCTATCTTTGAGGCATGAACATTAATATGGAAGGTAAAACTGCGCTCGTTTGCGGCAGTTCACAAGGTATAGGAAAGGCAGCGGCAATTGAACTTGCATCGCTTGGCGCACGTGTCGTACTTATGGCCAGAAATGAAATGGCTTTACAATCAGCATTAGCTGAATTGCCCGGCACTGCTGAACATACGTATTTAGTTGCAGATTTTTCCGATTACAATTCCGTTGCACACGCGGTGAATAGTTTTCTGCAAAACGGAAGTATTATTCACGTGCTGGTTAATAATACGGGAGGTCCGCCTGCAGGCCCGATATCGCAAGCTCGCATTGAAGAGTTTACTCAAGCATTTCATAATCATTTGTTGTGCAATCATACATTGGCTCAGGCAGTCATACCCGGCATGAAAGCAGCAGGATACGGGCGTATTATTAATGTGATTTCAACCTCTGTAAAACAACCGTTACGCGGGTTGGGTGTTTCAAACACGATACGTGCCGCAGTTGCTAATTGGGCAAAAACACTTTCTGCGGAAGTTGCGTCTTTTGGAATTACGGTGAATAATGTATTGCCGGGTGCAACTGCTACCGTTCGACTCGATGCCATCATCAATAACAAAACTCAAAAAACCGGAGTAACGCGCGAGGCTGCGGAAGCGGAGATGTTGCATGAAATTCCTGCGGGGCGTTTCGGTCAACCCGAAGAGATTGCTGCCGCTATTGCATTTTTAGCTACGCCTGCCGCTGCATATATTAACGGAGTTAATGTTCCTGTCGATGGTGGAAGAACGGGATGCTTGTAATGCAGTTTTTGCATTAACGACAAGCGGGAATCGCATATTTATTATTGGTATCCATTGAAATCTTTACTTTTGCAACTTAAGTAGTAACAAACCTAATATCTAATCCTATGGGCTTCTTCTCCGAATTTAAAAAGTTTGCCATGCGTGGTAATGTTGTTGATCTAGCAATCGGTGTTATCATCGGTGGTGCGTTCGGCAAAATCGTTAGTTCTTTAATCGATGATGTGATTACACCGTTGTTGCTGAAGCCCGCGTTGGAAGCAGCCAACTTAACTCGTCTGGAAGATTTGATGTTATTCGGGTCGGTGAAGTATGGTAATTTTCTTGCAGCACTGATCAACTTTGTGTTGATCGCTTTCGTTTTGTTCATGATCATCAAAGGCATGAACGCAGCGAAGAAGAAAGAGGAAGAAGCGCCTGCTGCACCACCGGCTCCGTCCAATGAGGAAGTGTTATTGACTGAAATCCGTGACTTACTGAAATCACAGAAATAATATTGTGTTAATGCGACCCGTAATCATGGGGTCTATTTTTGTCGTATGAAAAAACTTATTGTCTTAACGCTGTTTCTTATTCCTATGGGCTTGTTCGCATTTACTGCAGACAGCACACGTAAGGATACTACATACTGGAAGCGCGGTGGTGTTTTCGCGGTTAATTTCACACAAGCCAGTTTCACCAATTGGGCTGCAGGTGGCGTAAATTCTATTTCAGGTCAAACGATTTTTAACGCATTTGTAAATTATAAAAAGGGATTTACAACGTGGGATAATACGCTGGACATGGCTTATGGTATGGTGAAGCAGAATGGTACATCACCGCGTAAAGCAGACGACAAAGTTGATTTTACTTCCAAGTACGGACGCTACGCGTTCAAGAAGGTGTGGTATTATTCGGCATTATTCAATTTTAAATCGCAATTCGCACCAGGTTATAATTATGTGAATGATACGAACAAAACGTTGATCTCAGATTTTCTCGCACCGGGTTATGCCTTGATGGCAATTGGTTTGGATTATAAGCCTAATGATAAGTTTACAGCCTTCTTCTCTCCGATCACGGGTAGAAGTACGTTCGTGTTTAACCAGACTTTAGCAAATGCGGGAGCTTTCGGTGTAAAGAAAGCGGTGCTGGATGGAGCAGGTAATGTGTTAACGCCGGGAGAAAATATGCGTCACGAATTTGGTGGTTATGTGCGCTTTCAATACCGCAGCGATATCATGAAAAACGTTAATCTCGCTACCAAGTTGGAGTTGTTCAGTAACTACATGGATCGTCCTCAAAATATTGACGTGAATGCTGAAGCTTTGGTTACCATGAAAGTGAACAAGTACATCTCTGCAAGTTTTAACATGCAGGCGATTTACGATAATGACATCAACATTGCGGTAGATAACAATAACGATGGAGTTATTGACGGTTCCGGTCCGCGCTTGCAGTTTCGTCAGGTGCTGGGTGTAGGCTTCTCTGCGAAATTCTAAGTAAATTCGGGGAAACTAATCTTTTCCCCGATGAAACATTTATACACTACTTTTCTTTGCGCATTGCCGTTTTTGGCTAGCGCACAAATTTCCGTAACGGTAGTTAATGATTCTGCCAGCTGTCAGTTTCCTTGCAATGGTTATGTGGAAGTTGCCGTAACCGGCGGTACTCCGCCGTACAACTTCGTGATGACGCCCAGTGCGCAAACGAATACTACCGGAATTTTTACCAATGTGTGTGCCGGAACGTACACGATCACTATTCTTGATGCCAGCTTCAACACTTTTACGTACACGGATTCTATCGGTACAATTTCAACGCCGACGATTACCAATGTAACTACAACACCTATTCAGCCACCGGTGAATTACGGTGCGCAAGCCAACATTGCAGGCGGAACGCCACCATATATTGTTACCTGGTACATCATGCCGGCACAAACCGTAATTCAGGTGGATACTGTGAACACATTATTTGATACCATAGCAGGACTTACGCCCGGAGACTACGGTGTTTCAGTAACAGATCTTGTTGCGCAAGCTAATGGTTGCACGGGTCTAAATCCGTTACCAACGACGTTTAGTATTTGTGATGCATCTGTTGGTAGTGGGGCAATTACAGTTTCTCCAAACGATACGGTTTGTTCCGGCGTCGCAATTACGATCAATTATCAACCACTTTTAGCAGGACCTGTGTTCCCATTGTTCCAGGTATACTCTTCAGATAACGTGATGTGCAATCCTGCTGTTTCTAATGGAACATATACCTGCAACATTACGCAAACAACAACATTCAATGGGCAGTGGTTTTACGCCACAGGTTGTCCTCCTGTAAACTATGTGCCGCTTACTGTAGTTGTGGATCCATGTTCAGGCATTGAGGAGCAAGCAGCGAACAACATGAATGTTTTTCCAAACCCGACAACAGGAAATTTCCGTGTAATTTCGGGCCTTACCGGATTGCTGACAGTTGAGTTGTATGATTACACCGGTAAATTGGCGTACAGCACAACAGCCTATGATGGTGCTGAAATTCTTGCACCGCTTACTGCCGGCATTTATGCTTTGCGTGTAACAGATGGTCAGACCAGCCTTACAACAAAACTCACTATAACCGAATAGTTCAGGATTATAAAAAGAGCGGCGACTTATTCAAGTCGCCGCTCTTTTTTATTTCGCAATCAATCGAAATCCTTTGCCGTGAATATTCATGATTTCCACAGTAGGATCATCTTTTAAATATTTGCGCAACTTAGCGATGTATACATCCATGCTTCGTGAATTGAAGTAACTGTCATCGCCCCAAATGGAGTTCAACGCTAATGAACGATCCAAAATTTCATTTTTGTGCATCGCAAGTAATCGCAACAAATCCGCTTCTTTTGAAGTAAGCTTGTGCGACTGACCACCGTATTCCAATAGTTGACGGGTGTGATCAAAGCCGTAATCGCCAATAGTAAAAATCGTTTGATCGCTTGCCGCATTAGAATGACCTTTCGTACGACGCAGTATTGCACGTAAGCGCAACAACATTTCTTCCATGCTGAAAGGCTTCGTGATATAATCATCAGCACCGGCATTAAATCCTTCAATCGCATCTTCCTTCATCGACTTCGCTGTCAGAAATACGATTGGAATATCCGTATTCAACGTGCGAATTTCTTTAGCCAGTGTGTAACCATCTTTAATAGGCATCATCACATCCAGCAAACACAAATCGTATTGTCCTTTTTTGAATTGATCGAAACCTTCTTTTCCGTTAGTGGCAAGATTGATTTCAAAACCTTTCGCTTCTAAATACTCCTTCAAAAGATTACCTAAGTTAGGATCATCTTCTGCTAATAAAATACGCGCTGTTTCTGACATGATAGTTTGATTTATTGATGCGTGGGATGTGTCGGCAAATACACAAAGAAACGACTGCCGTTATTCAATTCGCTTTCCAACCAAACTTGCCCGCCATGCTTCTCCACAATGGCTTTAACATAATTCAGTCCAAGTCCGTAACCTTTTACGTCATGAATATTTCCGGTTGGAACGCGGTATAATTTTTCAAATATTTTTTTGTGGTTATCACGATGAATACCAACGCCATTATCTTTCACTTCAAACACCACACCATCTCCGTGATTGCGCGTTGCAATTTGCAGAATAGGTTGTCCGGGAGTGTATTTCAACGCATTGTCCAACAGGTTGTAGATCACATTTTGTAAATGCGTTTTATCGGCATGAATTACAAAACGAGTGGCTTGTAAATCTGTTGTGATTTTGCCTTCTTTCTTGTCCACTGCCAACTGAATGCCATCTACTGATTTCATGATCATATCATGCAAATCAACTTGTACAGGTTTTAATTTGAAGTTGCCTTTGTCCAGAATAGCAGTTTGTAAAACATTCTCTACAAGAATTCCCAGTCGCTTGTTTTCATCTTTAATCATGGAGATATAACGATGTGTGCGTTCAGGTGTTTTTTCGATACTGTCATCACCAAGCACTTCACACGCGAGAGAAATAGTAGAGATAGGAGTTTTCAACTCGTGCGTCATGTTGCTGATGAAATCATTTTTAATTTCCCCCAATTTCTTCTGGCGATAGATCGTATTGATGCTATAGTAAAACAAGAAGATGATGAACAGAATAAACAAAACGGAAACGGAGAGCATTCCCCACGTTGAACGGAGAATAAATGCTTTTTCGTTCGGGAAATAAATGGATAGCACACGAGGCTGCGCGAAAAAATCATCCGGAGTTAAACGTACTCGGTATTTGCTGCACAATAGACTGTCGCTTTCAGCAGATCCGGAACTTCCATCAGAGTTGAACACGCAAACCGGAGTATTCAAAATCGCGTACGTATAATGTGTGCTGATGCCGCGACTCACCAGTTCATTTCGAAGTAAGGAGTCCACTAAAATGGTATCTACGGCAGTCATATGATCGCCGTATAAATTCATGCGCACCAGATGATCGAACAATACGGAAGAAACTCTGGACAACATTCCTGCTGTTTTTGCGGTTGACTCGAAAGAGACAGAGTCGCCGGTGCTGTTGGTGATCTTAAGGCTGAAGTTGCCATTGCCCGGAACAGGATTTTTGGCAAATTTTAGTTCAGTTCCAAAATGTGGTTCATGGTGCGCCATCTGACTGTGATGCGGCATCATCTTACTCATGCGCAGCGAAGCCAAATGACGATTGTACTTGCGTGATACTTGCATCAATGCTTCTCGAACGTCTTGCTCGAAATGTTCATGCTTTTGGTCAATAGCACCTTTGATCCAATAGTATTGAATAACGGATAATCCGACCAACGCAAAGCCGGCTAGAAAAGCAATAAGTTTAGGTGACGCAATTCGCATTACCCAAAATTACGTCGTACTGCGGTTGAAGTTGTGGGGTTAACATCATTTAACAGCGCTATCTACAGCCCGAATTTCATGTTTTTCGGGTCTTGCAGAAAAATTCTCAGCGGAGGCAAATCAATAATATTGCCTTTAGGATCCATTGCTTTTATTTCTTCAAACATCAGCATACCGCCGTTTTTCTTCACATCCAGCGCATCAATTTTTTGTTTCATGGCCGGAGTGAGTTTGGAGCCTTTGGTGCTTAATGTATCGAATCCTGTGGTGCTTCTTATGTACAACTTGAATGAAACCACCACATACGGATCGTTCCCGTATTTCTGTTTGGCTTGTACATTTCCTAAGGCTATGATTCGGAATTTATCGGCAACCGAATCGTTGGCAACACCATCCAGATACAATCGCGGCGTTTCGCGTCCGTACAGTTTATATGTTTTGCTGAATGCGATTTTCTCTGTACCGTTTTTTAATTTCTCGTAAACAACAAGCACTGCTTCTGCGCCTGTTGTGGCATTCAATACGTACAAGGAATCTTTTTTTGTTGCAGTACCGCCTCGCAATTCCACACGACTCACCCTGTTTTTGCCTTTATAGATGATCTGAACATTTTCATTTTCGTTGAGATACAAAAACGAGCGATCAGGAATGACACGAACGGCGGTAGGCGTGGAACGAACTATAAATGTGTCTTGCTGTGCCCATAATTGTAATGAACACAGCAAGAATAATAAGGTCAATGGGAGTAATCTCATAATGACAATCAGGTTGGGTTAATGCCGAGTGCAGAACGTGCTTCTGCAGGAGTTTTAACTTTGGTGGAAGTTACTTGCATGGTTAACGTAACATTCTTCTTGGAAGTATTTATCGTTTTAAAATCATCTGCACTGTAGATAGCAAGAAACCCGTCCGGAGTAATAGCCCACAACATATTTTCACTGTCCGGATTAAACTTAAATTCCTTGAGCGCCGCAGTGTAATACGTAAATATAGCATTACGTCCGCGTTCTACCAGATATACTTTGTCCACTTGCAATGGCTTATTATTACGGCTGTCCTTCAATGTTGCAAATATTTCGGCACCTTCAGGTAACGAACTTGGACAATCGGAATTCCAAACTCCGAAATTTTCCAGCATAAACTCACGCATGATCATTCCTTCAGTTTCGTTATTCATGCCACGTGCTGCGCGAATGGCCATTGCTCGTGCTGCCAGTGTATCATTCACCCACATACGATGACGGTCTTGCTCTTCAACGATCAACTGCATTCGTTGACTTTGGTTGTTAGCGGCCTCTTCTTTTGCTTTTAGTGAAGCTTGGTACTCGGCATATTTAGCATCGAAAGCTTGCATAGCTGCAGCATAGTTCGCACCATCAACAGCGGCATAAGTTACATAACGCGCTTCCTTTTCATCTTTGGTAAATACCACAGTATATGTTGCGCCATCAGGGTTACGGGTGATGTTCACGTCTTCCCATTGTATTTTAGAGTCGGCACGATTGTATGGTGTTTTGCTTTCATCTACCTCAAAACGCACGCCTTTATACGCATTCAATTCGGGAAATTCCGCAGGATTGTACGCGATAGCAAAGCCGGGTTTCTTGGCATCAGCTTTTACAGGCTTGATGGGTTCCTTTGGTGTCGATGCAGCGGTGCCGGCTTCTGAAGAAGTGGTATCTGCTGCCAGTCGAATTACGATCGGATCATCTTTCTTGATAAAACTCCAATTCTTCTTCACCGTGTCGAGATAATAGATATTGAATTTATCTTCCGGTGTATTCGATGCCATAGCAACGCGAATGGGTGCAGCAGGATTGGTTTTCAATGGATGCCCATTTTGCCACGCTGTAATTTCCAGCATACCCGCAGATTCGAAATGATACTGCTGCCCGGCGGAATCATAGGTCATTGGAATTCCTGCAATGAAGATGGATGCCGGATCGTGAAACTCACGGTAGCGAATTTCAACAGGACCGTCTACTACTTTTCCTGTGCTATCTGTAAAGGCATTGGCCGGAATACGAACAACACTTCCCGTTGCGTAAATAAAATCTTGTCCGCTTCCTGCATTAACACTCCACGTGGTGTCTGCGATATCGACACCGGCAATTGGAGGTGCAACAAATGGTGCGGTGGAAGTTGGAGTAGTAGAGGAATCAGATAAGAAATAACCACCTACAACCAGCATCACTCCTGTTACCGCTACAATTCCGTAAAATCCGGGCTTTTTATAAAACGGTTTAGAAGCGCCACCTCGTGCATTCATTAAAGCTTCGAAATCTTTGCCTTTCGCAATGTCGGCATCCGTGAGCTTTTCTTTGTTGCGCTGAATATTATACTTGTCCATGACGTTTATGATAAAGCGTTAATAATC
This sequence comes from uncultured Flavobacteriales bacterium, assembly GCA_937974275.1. Taxonomy (GTDB): domain Bacteria; phylum Bacteroidota; class Bacteroidia; order Palsa-965; family Palsa-965. Next base: position 3,069 of record CALJIF010000086.1, on the reverse strand, counting down.
CCTTTAAGTTTTTCCAGTAGTCGGTATACCCGAGCTTTCGCTGCGGTTTCAGTTATTCCCAGCATGTCGGCCAGGTCTTTGAATGGTACTTTGTCGAAGAAACGCATCTGTAGTAAATCGGCTTCTTCTTGTTCAAGTTGTTGAATGGCTTTCATCAAGCGCGCATCTGTTGCAGCAGAATTTTCTTCTCCCATTTCCAATAGCACATCTGCAACCTGAGTGTCGTCGATGCTGATGGACTGTCGAACATTGTTCTTGCGGTAGTATTTTCCCAATTCGTTGCTTGCGACACGAAATAGCCATGCGTTAAACGGCACACCGACAGATTTGTATTTCGGTAGATTTTCAATAGCTGCCAGAAACACTTGCTGCGTGATATCATACGCTTCTTCTTTAGAAGTTACGCGTCCGTATACAAAGCGCAGCACACGCTCGTAATATCTTTCATACAACGGTTTAAATTGTCGCGGGTCTTTTTGTGCCGCAGCAATTTCCCGTTCTTCTGCCGTGATCTGCTCACGAGTCAGGTGGTACTTGCTGTCTGTGTTCATAAATATGTCTTTTGCGATGACGTACATGATCGGTGGGCTTCTTTACAAGCATATACCGGCACGGCGTCAAAAGTCACACAAGTTGCATTATTTATTTTACAGACATAAAAAACCCCGTGAAATAGTTACTTCACGGGGTCGCACACCAATCGCAGTTAGAATTACCGCGACACAATTAATCGTTTAGTTACTTTCCCGGTAGGGGTTGCTAATTCTACGAAATACATACCCGGTTGTTGTTCGTTAAGATCAATCACTTCCGGCGCCGGCTGGTTGTTCACAGCTTCAAAACTGTATACGGATTCTCCCAGCATATTAAAGACCGTCATGCTGATGATGTCCTGACCTTCCGCATTAATTTTAAAAGTACCGGCACTAGGATTCGGATAAAATTCCGGTTGGGCACCGGTTGTTTTGGTAATCATTTCTTCGTTTTGCTTTTTAGCAATTTTCGGAGCGGGCATTACTACAACTGCATCATCAGTTTGAAATACCTGACGCAATTGGAAATGATCCAACCACACCCCGGAGTTGTGATGTTTATTGTTGACGGCTTTAACAGATATGTATTTACCGGAAACTGGAGCAGTGAATCGGAGTGTAATCAATTTCCATTCCCCGGTTACTTGTTCTGCCGCAACAGTGTAGACGTTGACACCAACAGCGCTATCGCTGGAACTTACACCAATTTCCAGATTAGGTGCCAACCCGCGGCTTCTGGTATAAAAGCTGAGTGCGTATTGTTTGTTCGCCTGCAGTGCGCTGCTCAAAAGCAGGTTTACCGATTCGCTGCGGATTTCGCCTGATATGTTGGATGCTAAACCGATAAACCAATTCCCATCCTGAGCGGAACCGTGGTCGCAGGTATTGCCCATGATATCCGGTTTGCGATTATCACCGTGCGAATAAACGCCTTTCATGTTGGCATTAAATACTTGACTCGAAGCGTTCAGCAGGCATTTGCCCCCGTTTTGCTCGAAGCTCCCATTAACAAAATCCTGACCATATAAATGCAGGAAGCCCGCGGGAAGCAGAAGGGCCAGAGTACGCAAGAAGTGCTGTTTTTTCATGGTGCGCGTTGTTTTAAACTTCTTGAGAATAAGATGAATTATACCTGTATAACTACGAATGTTTCGAAAAGTTACACTTCGGTACACCAAATAGTGCAAGGTTTATGCCAAACAGCGTACACGGGGGTGTAATAAAAAGGCCCGAACCATATGATTCGGGCCGTAATAAGTGAAATGATCTTACTTAATTAAACGCATTAAATCCGGTTACATCCATACCTGTGATTAACAAGTGGATATCGTGTGTGCCCTCGTAAGTCACAACCGATTCCAGATTCATCATATGACGCATAATCGGATATTCTCCTGTAATGCCCATACCACCCAGCATTTGGCGAGCATTACGTGCAATGGTTAATGCCATGTCAACGTTATTACGCTTCGCCATTGAAATTTGTGCAGGAGTCGCACGATTTTCGTTTTTCAATACACCGAGTCTCCAGCATAACAATTGTGCTTTGGTGATTTCGGTAATCATCTCCGCCAATTTTTTCTGTTGCAATTGGAATGCGCCAATTGGTTTGCCAAATTGGATACGCTCTTGTGAATAGCGCAATGCCACATCGTAACAATCCATCGCTGCACCTAAAGCACCCCATGAAATTCCGTAACGAGCAGAGTTTAAGCAGCTCAATGGACCTTTCAATCCTTTTACGCCCGGGAAGATATTTTCTTTCGGAACCTTCACATTATCGAAAACCAATTCGCCGGTGGAAGATGCACGAAGCGACCATTTACCATGCGTTTCAGGAGTTGTAAATCCTTCCATACCACGCTCCACAACCATGCCGTGGATAACGCCTTCTTCATTTTTCGCCCATACCACAGCGATATCTGCAAATGGTGCATTGGAAATCCACATTTTAGCACCGTTCAATACCACGTGATCACCTTTATCTTTAAAGTTAGTGATCATACCACTTGGGTTTGAACCGTAATCCGGCTCCGTTAAACCAAAGCATCCCATCATTTCGCCGGTTGCCAGTTTTGGCAAATACTTGCGCTTCTGTTCTTCCGAACCGAATGCATAAATTGGATACATTACCAATGAACTTTGCACAGATGCCGTAGAACGAATTCCGGAATCTCCGCGCTCCAATTCCTGCATGATTAATCCGTAAGAAATTTGATCCAAACCCGGACCGCCGTACTCCGCAGGAATGTATGGACCGAAAGCTCCGATTTCGCCCAAACCTTTTATAATCTGTTTTGGGAACTCAGCACGCTGAGCGTAATCTTCAATGATTGGCGAAATTTCTTTTTTCACCCACGCACGGGCTGTATCACGCACGAGCTTGTGCTCATCGGTTAATAATTCGTCTATTTGATAGTAATCCGGTGCTTGAAAGTTGTCTGTTGCCATAAATATGATTTTTGTGCCTTTTTGGAAGCGGTCAAAAATACATAAAACAACGTGTGAACCCGCTAAGAAAAAAGACGGGAAATCT
>CALJIF010000085.1 GCA_937974275.1 uncultured Flavobacteriales bacterium | reverse complement strand
AATGCAAGGAATTCAGCAAGACTTTAATATACCTGTTGAATCCATTGAGTTTTGTTTGGAACGAAATCCGGGAAAAGATATTTCACTGAGCTGGCACCTTACAGCTGCAGAAAAAGAGCGAGTGAAACTATCGCTGCAAACTGAAGCCAACCAAAAAGCAATGGTTCGATTTAAAAACTACTTTTCCGTTTTACCGGGATCGAACAATAACAGGTAACGCGTCGAAACACGCGTTGTTCTTGTAGTAGAATTCAAAAACTCAGGTGTCAAAAACTGTACAGCAAAGTGTTCCAACTTCTGCGAGCGTTTCACATAGTCTTTTATCATAGGGTATAAACGATCGTAACCCTCCTGATCTACATACAACCAGGCGCAATCGCGGCTTTTCATCAATGTGGAATAACCTGAAGAATCAGGATAAATATGTTGCGGAATTATCCCCGAATTAAACTCTACAGAATATTCATATAATGGATTAACCAAAAACAAATTTTCACATCTCGATGGATCAGAAGCTATAAGCGTCCCGGCTACAGAACCTGATTGATAAGTCAATAATTTCGGATAAAAATGAAGATTACCGATTGCATAACAATTCAAAAGGACGAAACACAGTGCAGTAAGCACACTTTTCTCTTTCCAAAGCACAAAAACAGCTGCAAGTGTAAACACTGCGAAAATCATCCACATCCAACCGGTGTTTTCAGGAAATACAAAAAGTAGAATCACAGCGGGAATCATTACAAGTGCAATTCCTGCGATAACGAAATATGTATTGATCAGACGAACGAGCGCCGGACGCTTTCTTGATTGCATTTCCACCAGATAAAAACGTGCGCTAAGTATTGCCGCTAATGGAACTAGAACATAGATATAATGTGGTAACTTGTATTTGGATGCAGACAACGCAAGAAAAATCAGGACGAATCCACCGAATGATATGAGCTCAGGTAAAAAGCCTTCACGGAAACGCGAGCGTACCAGAATAATTCCGGACTTTAATAATGCAAACAACGTTAAGACTGACCATGGAAGGAAAACCCACAAAAAGGTATGAGTAAAGAAAAATGGTCCGGCTCCGTTGTCATATTTCGTTCCCCAATCACTTTCCCCGGTAATTCTTCCGAAGCTTTGCGTCCAATAAAAAAATCGTAATCCGGATACGCCGGTATTTCCATTCACCATTTTCTCGGGATGCAGATCAAACTGATTGTATAAACCGATACTCATGGGTAATAAGATTAATGCGACTATTACCAATCCTACTAACCATTGCCAACGTAAAAAATTTCTCCATTGCCGTTTATAGAGGAAGTCGGCAGATAACGCCATAGCCGGCATTACCAAGCCTAACGGACCTTTTGATAACATAGCCAAACCAACACCGGAAAAGCCTAATACCAGCGACCAAATATTCTTCGATTTCAGATACAGATAAATTTGCCAAATCGCGAAAGTGACCGTTCCGAATAAAAGCGTATCAGTTCGAATATCCTGGAACATAATAAACACCGAGAGCCCCGTTGCTGCCATCAAACCAGCCAACGCACCTGTTCTTCTGTCGTATAATAATGCGCCCAATTTTGCGGTGCTGAAAATGCCTAATACACCAAACAGAAATGACGGCAGTTTATAAGCTACGTTCGAAACACCCAACAATTTCATGGAAAATGCCGACAACCAAAAAAGCAAAGGAGGTTTGTCAAGATAATCGCGATGCCGTGTGGTTATTTCGAGCCAATTATCGGAGCTGAGTAGTTCCCGCGAAATAGCAGCATATTGTGCAGCGTCAACATCGATGACGTCAACAGATAAACCTGCTGCATAAATTGCAATGCAGGCTGCACTAATTAAATTACAACGTTGTACAAACGTATCTTTCATTAATACGCACTCAGTTTCAATAACTGTTCTTCAAAACGCGCTACCGGTAAAAAGTTCTGTTCCAATTCCGCTGCAAATGGCACAGGAGTATCTAAAGATGCAACTCGCACTACAGGCGCATCTAATTGTTCGAAGCAATGCTCGGCAATTAATGCTGCAAGTTCACCACCGATTCCTCCGGTTAATGTGTCTTCATGGAGCACCAAAGCTTTTCCGGTTTTGCGAACACTTGCCAGAACAGTTTCGCTATCTAAGGGCAACAGCGTACGCAAGTCAATTACCTCAGCATTAATATCCGGATGTTTCTTTAATGTATCCAATGCCCAGTGCACACCCATGCCGTATGTAACAATGGTCAAGTCTGTGCCTTCTTTCGCAACAGCTGCTTTTCCGATTGGTGTCGTATAATATCCTTCCGGCACTTGTGCGGAAATACTACGGTACAAAGCTTTGTGTTCAAAATACATGACTGGATTAGGATCATCAAATGCCGCGAGTAACAAACCTTTTGCATCCACCGGATTCGATGGATATACAATTTTTAATCCCGGAACATGGAAGAACCACGCTTCATTGGATTGAGAATGAAATGGACCGGCTGCAACGCCCGCGCCTGTCGGCATGCGAATAACCACATCCGCATTTTGTCCCCAGCGATAATGCAACTTCGCGAGATTATTTACAATCTGATTAAAGCCTTCCGTAACGAAATCTGCGAATTGCATTTCCATCATGGCTTTCATGCCTTTAATGGATAATCCTAATGCAGCACCGACGATTGCAGATTCGCACAATGGCGTATTTCGAACACGATCTTTGCCAAATTCCTTTACAAATCCATCAGTGATTTTAAATACACCTCCGTATTCCGCAATATCCTGACCCATTAAAACCAATTCCGGATGCTTGCGCATAGCTTCACGCAAACCGTCAGAAATCGCATCAATCAAACGTTTATCTGATGTTTGCGTTGATGGAGCAACAACAGCCGCATCGTGTTTTTTGTACACATCGCCAAGTTCTATAGCAGTATCGGCAGTCGGACGCGGCTGAGCAAAAGCATATTCGAGCGCTTCGTCAATTTCTTTCTTAATTGCAGAACGCACACTTTCAACGTCAGCAGCAGAAATAATTTTCTCTTTCAATAACCACGCTTCATAGTTTTCAACGGGATCTTTCTTCGACCACGAATCTTGCAAACCTTCCGGATAGTATTTTGTACCTGAAGCTTCTTCATGGCCGCGCATGCGGAACGTCACGCATTCTAAAATTATCGGGCGTGGATTCTTACGGATCGATTCATTGATCTTTTTAACCGTAGCATATACTTCCAGAATATTATTGCCTTCTACCTGAATAGCTTCAATTCCGTAACCGATTCCTTTATCAATAAACTGCTTGCAACGAAACTGCTCCGATGAGGGCGTTGATAATCCCCATTGATTATTTTCTATGGCGAAGATCACCGGCAAATCCCACACTGCGGCAGTATTTAATGCTTCATGAAAATCACCTTCGCTGGCACCACCGTCTCCGGTAAAAACCAACGTGCTTCGACCTTCTTTTTTCAATTTTGTTGCCAATGCAATACCATCAGCCAAACCTAACTGAGGTCCGAGGTGTGAAATCATTCCAACAACACGATGTTCTATGGTGCCAAAGTGAAAAGAACGATCACGACCTTTCGTGTAACCATCTGTTTTACCTTGAAATTGCAGGAACAGTTTAGACAGTGGTAATTGACGTGAAGTAAACACGCCGAGGTTTCTATGCATGGGAAGAATAAATTCTTCTTTATCCATGGCCATAGCCGAACCAACGGAAGTTGCTTCTTGACCAAAACCGGAAAACCATTTTGAAATTCGCCCTTGACGCAGCAGAATGAGCATTTTCTCCTCGATCATTCTGGGTTTAACGATTGCCTTGTGCAAGTCAATCAACTCCTGTTTTGAAATTCCGGAGGCAGAAAAAGTAATTGGCGAATTAACCGTAATCATACAATGATGTTTAGCGTCGCGAAATTAGACACTTTTATGAAGACCGCGACGAAAAACAAAAAGGGCTTCGAAAACGAAGCCCTTTTTAGTAGCGTTTTGAAGTAGATTACTTCTTAACTTCAGTTGCTTTAGCAGCTGTGTCAGCAGCAGCCTTTGCAGCAGAATCAGCAGCAGCAGCTTGCTTTGCAGAATCAGCAGAGAAAGCCTTAGCAGTTGAATCAGCGATGTTCGCCAAACGCATAGAGTCAGCGCGCAAAGAGTCAGCTAATTTCTTAGCAGCTTCAGCAGCGTCTCCGCAAGATGCGAATGCAACGATACCAGCTACAGCAACGATAGAGAATACCTTTTTCATTTTACTTGTTGGTTGTTTTGGTTAATGATGGTGCAAAGATAATATTAAAAAGTCCTTAGAAACAAATTTTCTAAGGACTTTCTTATAAGTTATTAACAAAAAAGGGAACTTGAAGTTCCCTTTTTTGTTGAATTGACTAAAATTCAATTAGTTACCGCCACGAGTAGCGCCAACTTTTGGCTTCTCAGGGTTAACAACCGGAGCCTTTGGCTTCGGCTTGCTACCACCTTTTTTCTCGTTTGCAGCAGCAGTTGAGTCAGCGATACGCTGAGCTTCTGCAGCTTTAGCAGTAGAATCAGCTACGTTAGCAGCAGTTGTAGAGTCAGCAATACGCTTAGCATCGTTAGCTTTAGCAGTTGAGTCTGCAGCGTTAGCAGCAGCAGTTGAGTCAGCGATGCGCTTCTTTTCAGCCTCATCGTTTCCGCAAGCAGCCAAAGAAACCATGGCAGCGATTGCAACAAATGAAAGTACTTTTTTCATGTTAGTTTAGTTTTTTTATTGGTTAACCGGGCGCAAAGGTAGTCTAAAACTGATTCGTGTCAATACTTCTTAAAAAAAATTTTGTTTCAACCGTAAATGATTCTACTTTTGCACGGTCTTTGACAAGCTAACAAACTAAACCTTTAATAAATTAACACATGAAAAAGCAAATTTTGGCTATCACAGCTGTAGTATTCGTTGGAACTGCAGTAACATTCACTTCTTGTAAGACAGAAGACACAACTGCTCCTTCAATCACTGTTACAGGTGGTAATGCGCAGTCACAGAACCTTCCTGCTACTGCAGGTCAGGGTACTTGGACTAACCCTACAGCTACTGCAACTGATGACGAGGATGGTGATTTGACAACCAGCGTAACTGTAACAGGAACTGTTGATCCTAACACAGCAGGTAACTACACTCTAACTTATACAGTTTCTGATGCTGCGGGTAACACTGCAACTGAACAAGTTGTTGTTTCTATTGTTAACGCTGCTGATTTCGCAGGTGGCGCTTACACAGGTGATGACACTTGCCAGGTTTCTCCTGTTTTGCCATACAACAGCACTTGGACTGCATCTTCTACTGTAAACAACCGTGTTGCTATCGGTAACTTCGGTGCATTTGGTCAGAGCGTATCTGTTGCTGCTACTTTAACAGGTGGTAACATCACGTTTTCTACTCCGTTCGTATTGATCGGTCAGGCTTCTGTAAGCTCTGCTTCAGGAACTTACACTGCTAGCGGTAACAACGTTACAGCAAACATTACTTACCAGTGGACTGACGGATCTTCTACTGAAGTTTGTTCAAGCGTATACGTGAAGTAATCTTAAATTATTTCGCTGAAAGCCTCCACAATGTGGGGGCTTTCTTATTTTTATCCCATGAGTAAAAAGAATTCAAACGGAGGACTCATCTTTTCCACTAACCCTGATTTTGTTCCGGAAGAGCAATCCGAAGAACAAATTACATTTGATCCCAAGGATCAACAATTGCGAATATTTCTCGATCGTTTAGGTGGCGGTAAGATGGTGAGCAGGGTTAACGGATTCGTTGGAAAAACGGATGACCTCGAGCAACTGGGTAAAAAACTGAAGCAGCAATGCGGCGTTGGGGGATCAGTGAAAGACGGAGAAATTCTTATCCAGGGTGACCAGCGCGATAAAATTCTGAAAATATTGCTGCAATTAGGGTACAAGGTTAAAAAAGCCGGCGGATAATGAATTACCAACCTTTTAAAGGATTAAAAGTTATTGAACTCGCATCGGTACTTGCCGGTCCTGCAGTAGGAATGTTTTTTGCCGAATTGGGTGCTGACGTATTAAAAATTGAGCGACCCGGTTTCGGTGATGTCACCCGTAAATGGAAGTTACCCCATGAAAATCCGACAGAACGAACATCAGCCTATTTTGCAGCGGTTAATTGGGGTAAAAAATACAAGGAACTGGACATCATTTCCGAACATGGCAAAGTTCAATTACATGATTTGCTGATCGATGCAGATATTCTCATAGTCAACTTCAAGCCAGGCGATGAAAATAAGTTGGGATTAAATCCAAATCATTTACTTCATAAATTCCCGAAACTTCTGATCGGACAGATTACCGGTTACGGACCCAATAATCCGCGACCTGCATTTGATTTGGTTTTGCAAGCCGAAACCGGTTTCATGAGTATGAACGGAACACCGGAAAGCGGCCCATTAAAAATGCCGGTTGCTTTTATTGATTTGTTCTGTGCACATCAGTTAAAAGAAGCTTTACTGATCGGTTTATTGGAACGAACAAAGACCGGTAAAGGCGGTCTGTATACCGTTTCTCTTTACGATTCAGCCATTGCATCATTAGCCAACCAGGCTTCCAACTACTTAACTGCTGCATTTGAGTCCCATTTACAAGGTTCCCTTCACCCGAATATAGCACCATACGGGGAAACATTTGAGACTAAAGACGGGCACCACATCGTCCTCGCTGTTGGAAATGATGAACAGTTTAATCGACTAATGTCAGCAATAGGGTTGGATTTCAACCCCGACTTATATGGTACCAACGCCACTCGTGTAAAAAACAGATCTACATTGTTTGATATGCTGAATGAGCGCTTCAAAACATTACACCTTAGTGAGATTAGTTCACTTTTCGATGCAGCATCGGTTCCTTACGGAGTTATTAAATCAATACCCGAGGTACTTGACGAGCGTTCGAATCAACATTTAATACTAACGGATTTAGTTGATGGCAAAGAGCTCAGACGCGTCAAATCCGTTGTGTATAAAATGGAAACACCGTAGGATACTACTCTTGTTCAAGTATTTATTTTGATTATCTTTGATTCCCTAGAATGGCAATGGGTAACCCTATGAAGTTAAAATTAGTACTTGCAGTTGCGGCATCATTACTTCTAACAATTGAAGGCGATGCGCAGCGTTACAAAAAGTACCGTTGGGAAGCAGGCATTGATGTTGGTGCTGCAAACTTTCTGGGCGATTTGGGAGGAGCAAACCAAATTGGAACCAATGGTTTTAAAGATTTGGAATGGAGCATGACGCAACCAACTGTCGGTGCTCACATTCGTTACCGTAAAGCGCGCTATGTCGGTTATAAAGCACAATTTATTTGGGGACGTGTAGAAGGAAGTGATGCGTTAACCACGGAAAAATATCGCAACAACCGCAATCTTTATTTTCGCTCAAACATTTTCGAATTCAATTCACAGATCGAGTTTTACTTCACGCGTGAACGTGCAGGACACCGTTACAATTATCGCAAACTTAAAGGTTGGAAAAACATCGACTTTCAGGCATACGCATTCGTTGGTGTAGGTGGTTTTTATTACAATCCGAAAGCATATTTCGGTCCGATTCGCGAATGGATTTCTTTGCGTGAATTACGTACAGAAGGCCAGGGATTAAAACCGAATACTTCCATGTACAGTCGTGTTTCTGTTTGCGTTCCTATCGGGTTCGGGGCGAAATACGGAATCAATAAACGTTGGAGCGTAGGTATTGAATACGGCATGCGTAAAACATTTACCGATTACATCGATGATGTGAGTACGGTTTATTATGATCGCAACATTATTGCGGCGGCGCAAACTGATCCTTTCTTGCAACAGGCGGCTTATATTTTTGCTAATCCAACTACGGGTGCAGTTAATGCTGCTAACAACGGTGGTGTAGATCCTACAGCAATCGGTCAGCAGCGCGGTGATTCCAGCGACAACGACGCTTACATGTTCGGTGTTATTACCATCAATTACAAGATTGGTAAAATTCGTCGCACGAAATCTAAGTTCTAATTCCATTGAATTATTTAGTCCGGTCTCCACTCAACTCACGTGAGTTTGAGATGTATTTCGATTTACGCTATCGGGTTCTGCGTGCGCCCTGGAATCAAGCACGAGGTTCGGAACAAGATGCATCTGAAAATACTTCCATTCATGCGATGATTATTGAGGGAGACTTGTGTATCGCTTGCGGAAGATTGCAAAAAACCGAAACGGAAGGTGTTGGGCAAATTCGCTTTATGGCTGTAGACCCACAATATCAGGGCAAAGGATTAGGAAAACTCATTGTGCATTATCTGGAAGCTCGTGCTAAAGATGAACAACTACGAGAAATTATATTGCAGGCACGCGAAAACGCAGTTGAGTTTTATAAGTCACTAGGATACGAACTTGTAGAACCTACTTTTAAGCTATTCGGACAAATTCAACACTACCTGATGCGCAAGCGATTGAACTAGCGCGGCAACGCGTGTTTTAATAATCGTAAAATTTCCTTCTTTTCTTTTTCGTTCAATTGGTAACCGAATGCCACTAAGCGATCTTCGCATTGAAAGGATAATGTGTCGGGATCGGTGGACCAATAATCGCCGCCAAATTGTTTGAACCATGCCGGCTGTCCTTCTCCGTACTCCTTCAAATCTTTAATCTTCGACGCATCATACGTGTGTACCCAACCTCTTCCGCGCACATCGTTTTTCAATTTCAATGTGCCATTTGAAATTTTGATGATTTCGTTTCCGAATTTATTCCATCTCCATGCTTTCCCAATGATGTACAGAAAATAGATCCAAAAGCCCAACCATACCAATAACATCACTTTAGACTGTTCGCCCGACAAGGAGGTGAAATTGAAGATGATTGTTCCTCCACCCAACAGCCACAGCAACAATACGCCGAACAAAAAACGCGTTTTACTTTTACTATGATTGGCTGTGATGACAAGACTTAAGCTTTCGCCATCCTTAACATATGAAATTCGTTCGCTGATAAACTCCGGTCCGCTCTTTTTCATATGTTATTTTATAAACGATTGAATAGCCAATTCGTAACCGCGCATACCAAAACCGGAAATGGTTCCTGCAGCTGCAGGCGAAATAAAAGAAATGTGTCTAAACTCTTCGCGCTTCATCACATGACTCAAATGTACTTCCACAACAGGCGTTTTGATTGCCTTAACAGCATCACCCAGTGCTACAGAGGTATGTGTATATCCGCCGGGATTGAAAATAATTCCATCAAATGTAAATCCGACTTCGTGCAACTTATTGATCAATTCACCTTCCACATTGCTTTGAAAATACTGCAATTGAACTTGAGGAAACTGTTTCTCCCAAACCTTCATCATCGCATCAAAGTTTTCTGTCCCGTACACTTCGGGCTCACGCGTGCCAATCAAATTTAAGTTCGGCCCGTTGAGAATGAGTATTTTCATACCGCGAAATTACTAAAAGCAAAGGGTTACGACATGAAATGGAACGCAGATATTGCAGGATTTAAGTTGTATTTACAACTGGAGCGATCCTTGTCTGCCAATTCCATTGAAGCGTATCAGCATGACATTGAAAAACTGGTGCAGTACTTGGAAATTTCAGGAAAGACCAAAACGCCCCAGGATATTACGCTGGATGATCTTCGCGGATTTCTGGTATGGATTACAGAATTGGGAATGACTGCAACCACGCAAGCCCGAATCATTTCCGGCATACGGGCGTTCTACAAGTATTTGCTGATGGAAAATCTGATCAATACTGATCCTACTGATTTACTTGAAGCGCCGCGTACTGCAAGACATTTACCCGATACGCTTTCTCCGGAAGAAATAGAACGCTTGCTGGAATCCGTGGATCGATCAACACCTGAAGGAGAACGAAATCGTGCCATGCTGGAAACTCTGTACAGTTGTGGACTTCGTGTGAGTGAATTGGTCAATCTCCGCATTTCAGGATTATACGAAGATGAAATGTACGTAAGGGTAATCGGTAAAGGCGACAAAGAACGATTGGTTCCTATTGGCTCAACAGCAATAAAGCATATCAGAATATATCTGGAAACCGTTCGTGTTCATCAAGAAATTCAGAAAGGTGAAGAAGATATTCTGTTTCTGAATCGGCGAGGAAAGCGACTTTCACGTGTAATGGTGTTTACCATTATCAAACAACAAGCGTTCAAAGCCGGAATTCGCAAGACAATTAGCCCGCACACGTTCCGCCATTCTTTTGCAACGCACCTGGTGGAAGGTGGTGCAGACCTTCGTGCGGTTCAGGAAATGTTAGGACATGAGTCGATTACCACGACCGAAATTTACACGCATATGGATCGCAGTTTCCTAAGTGAACAGGTCAAGAAATTTCATCCGCGCAACTAATCAGATTTTTGTTGACTCGGCCTCTCCTGCCGCTTGCTGCTGCAATTCAACAACAGTTGCTTTCCCAAGGTAAACGCGCACCAGCCAGTGCATCAAATAAATCGCCGGTGTAAGTCCAACTGCAATCAACAGCTTGATTACATAGTTTGTCATTCCGGTTTCAATAAATCCTGTGCCTTCAGGCAATTTTCCGGGCAACACAAATCCTATATAAAGTACCACAAACGAATCAATCAACTGACTCACTACAGTTGAACCTGTTGATCTTAGCCATATCCAGCGATCGCCTGTGGAGCGTTTGATTAACCAGAAAATCATAGAATCAATTAACTGGCTGATCAAGAATGCGGCAATACTTCCGGCAATAATCCATCGTGACATTCCGAAAACGGACGAAAATTCTTCGTTGGTTGGCGACGGCAAAATCGTATCAACTTCCATCGCAATGGATACAATGATAAATGCCAGTGCGATGATGAAACACGTGAGAATGGACAAGAAGCGCACTGTTTTTTTTCCATAGAATTCATTCAATACATCAGTAACCAGAAAAACGACAGGCCATGGTAAAATGCCTACAACTCCCGGGAATGAACCAATATTCCAGGAGCCAATGGAAATGTCGATAATAAATACTTTGGAACTGATCAACTCAGCCGTTACTGCGCAGGCAATAAACACTGCAGATAAAATAAGCAAGAGGCGCACTTTCGGCTGATCAGAAATCATCTTTGCAATTCTTTAATAAAACGCATTAATGTGTCTTTAACAATTTGCAGCTGATTTGGTTGAATGCAATACGGAGGAATAACGTACAACACATTTCCTAACGGTCGCAACAACACGCCGTGTTCGGGAAAAAACTGTAAAGCGCGTTCAGCAATCGGATTTAAATATCCGGTTGGTCCTTGTTCAGGTTTTAATTCCACCGCGAAGATTCCTCCCATTGTGCGGACTTCTTGTACACCTTGAAGCTGTTCAAATTCATGAATCCAAGATTGAAATACTCCTGCCATTCGCGATACATTTTGCATCGTATTTTCTTCTTCAAACAACTCCAGCGAAGCTACAGCTGCTGCGCACGCTAAAGGATTTCCGGTAAACGAATGTCCGTGAAAAAATGTTTTTGTGCGATCGTCAGTTAAGTATGCTTCATGAATTTCAGAGGTGCATAAGGTTGCCCCCAAGGGCAAAAAACCGCCCGTCAATCCTTTCGATAATGCTATAATATCCGGTTTATGCCGACACTGATCCGTTGCAAAAAAAGTTCCCGTGCGGCCAAACCCGGTCATTACTTCATCTGCAATGGTAATCACTTCTGATGCTGCTGCAACTTCGAATAATTCATCCAAAACAGTTGCATCATACATCAGCATCCCTCCTGCTCCTTGTATTAAAGGTTCTACGATAAATGCGGCAACGTTTTCTTCTTGAAGAATTGTTTTGAAAGCGTTGATCGAACGCTCCTCTTGCCCGCTGACAGGCACAGGAATTGTTTTCACCTGAAACAAGTGACGTTCGAATGCTGCACTAAAAACATTTCTCGCACCAACAGACATGCTGCCGAAAGTATCGCCATGATACGCATTTTCAAAAGCGATAATTGTGTTGCGAGCTTGACCTTTGTTATGCCAAAATTGCAAGGCCATTTTAATGGCTACTTCAACGGCTGTAGAACCATCGTCGGAATAAAATACTTTACTATAATGCGGAGCTCGCTGTAGCAATAGTTCAGCGCAACGCACTGCCGGTTCGTGTGTAACACCCGAAAACATAACGTGTGGCAATTGGGCCGCTTGGTTCTGAACGGCAGCTACAATTTTTGGGTGTGCATGTCCGTGCGTTATTACCCACCAAGATGAAATTGCATCAATGTAAGAATCACCGTTTTGATCGAACACTTCAGCACCACGCGAATGACTGATAGCGATGGGTAATTGCTGCGATTGTTGTGGTGTAAACGGATGCCAGATTACCGCGGCATCGCGATGTACTAACGATTCGGACATGAACAAAGATACGTCCGAATTACAGTTTAGAGAGATTTTCGCGAAATTGAACGGCGTACCTGCTAACGACCTCCTGATTGATTACCGTCTCTTTATTGATGCGACCCAAACACTTCAGACCGGAATAATTCAGGATAATATCTTCCGACAATTTATGCGGAGGTCCGTTAAAGACAATTCCTAAAACAGGAATATTTCTGAAGCGTAATGCGTCAATTGATAATAAGGAATGATTAATACTTCCCAAATAATTCTGCACCACCAACACCACTTCCGATTGCGTTTTAATGATAATATCAAGAATAAATTCTTTCTCGTTAATCGGAACCATAATTCCACCTGCGCCTTCAATTACCATGTTTGCATTAGACGATGCCGGCAGATTAATTCCCGATAACTCGATATGTTGACCTTCCAATTCAGCTGCGGCGTGCGGAGACATATATTGGCGAAGCACATACGATTCAGGATGCACAACGGTTTTCGAATTGGAAATATACTTTCTGATTTTTTCGGAATCCGTAGAAAAATAGCTGCCGGTTTGCACAGGCTTCCAGTAGTCCGCTTGCAACGCTTCTACCAATATTGCAGACACCACAGTTTTACCTACATCAGTGCCAATTCCGGTAACAAATAGTTTTCTCATAATTCCTATACAGGGGGTTCTCAAATATCGCAGAAATATCTTTGATAGACAAAAAACGGCGCTTAAAAGATGAAAAACATTTGTCTATCGAAGCGAACTTAATAAAGACTGAACTTCGGCAAGTGAATTGTGTGCGTGCAAAATGATGCGCAGCCGTTCTTCTCCCTCCGGAACTGTTGGTGATTTAATAGCACGTACATCGAAGCCGGCATGCAAACATTTCGACGCTAATTGCGACACAGCTTCATTCCCCGGACAAGGAAAATATCGGATGGGCGAAAGCGGATGACCATGCAATTGGGCTGTATGAGACATTCCGGACAATTCAATTTCACGGAGTAAATGAAATAACTGCTGACGTTTTGTATCCGCATTTGCCATTTGTTCTACAGCTGCTCGTATTACCGCAGCTTCATGCAAACTGATTGCAGTGGAATAAATTACCGGCCGCGCAAAATTGATCAGATAATTTTTCAATACGGTATTTCCCACAACTGCTGCACCATGCGCTCCTGCTGCTTTTCCGAAAGTGTATAAGCGAACGGCAATTGCCTCATGAAGTTCTTGTTGAACAGCACAACCTTCTCCATGAGTTCCGAAAACACCGGTTGAATGCGCCTCATCCAGGATGATAAACGCATTGTATTTTTCGCAAATAGCAACCAGTTGTTTCAAATCGGTGAAGTCTCCGTCCATGGAATACACCGATTCCACTACCACCCATTTAGTTCCGGAAGCCTTAACCAGCAACGCTTCCAGATGCACATAATCGTGATGCTCAAATGCCCATGATTGAGCCATAGACAACCGAATTCCATCGCGTACAGACGCATGAATAAACTTGTCGTAAATTATAGTATCACCACGTTTCGGCAACGCTTGCATCAACGACAAATTCGCCGAATATCCCGACGGAAATAACAATGCGTTTTCCCCTCGGAAAAAATCTGCAAGTACTTGTTCTGTTTCGTGTAGAAAGGAGTGATCACCCGTTAATAGTCGAGAACCTCCGGAGCCATAAACACTTCTTCCCGTAAATGGAATTAAGAGCTGTTTAACACGTTCCTCCAACAAATTTTCGCGAGTCAATGACAAATAATCATTTGACGAAAAATCTATTCGTGAATTGTCATGAGGAACTAATTCACGCAAGGCTTGTTGTTGGTGGCGTTGCTCGAGAAAAATTTTCAGATGTTGATCCAGTCGGGAAAGTCCGCTCATATCACTTGTACTCATCCATCACAGAAGGATCGTAGCGCAAACCAATCATGATACTATAGGTCATGATGTTGTGATGTACGCTACCTGTAGGATCAACCGCAGGATTGCGGAAGTATTTGTATTCTGTAATTGGTTTCAGAAAAATGAAAAATCCGGGGAATGCCTGGAAGTCAGCAACAGTGCTCACTCCGAAGAACATGCTATTCGCCAGTGCATCACTTCCGAATAAATTGATTCGATCCACATTCGAGAAGCTGAAGAATCCTGCGTATCCTCCCGCACTCCACGAGAACTTGCTGCGCGCTTCCGGCCAAAACGGAACTTCACATTGTAAATACAATTTATCAAAACGGAAACTTTCGTCGTAGAGCAACAAATTTCCGCTATTTACGGTTTGTACATTTTGCTTCA
>CALJIF010000084.1 GCA_937974275.1 uncultured Flavobacteriales bacterium | reverse complement strand
GCTTACTTTTCGACTAGTTTGGAACAGACATTGAATACATAACAATTATCGTTTCGGTCTTTATGTTTGGATTAGGTCTGGGTTCACTAATCGGTGGTCGATTGTCGGACACATCGGGACGTAAATTACTGTACTACTTTATTGGTTTTGAAATTTCCATCGGGCTATTTGGACTTATCAGTAATCCGTTAATTGAGTATGTAAGTGCAATAGCATTAGATGTCAGCACAACTTACCTGCCCGCTATCATTTTTGGGATTTTGTTTATTCCAACATTTGCAATGGGAGCTACTCTACCGGTATTAGTTTCCTACTTATTCAAAAAGAACAAATCGGTTGGTAATACGGTAAGCCGACTCTACTACATTAACACATTAGGATCCGCGATTGGATGTTTAATAACGGTAGGCGTGTTATTTATTTTTGGAACACGACAATTTGCGATTTACACAGCAGTGGGAATTAATTTCACGATCGCACTTGTTACCTATCTAAATTTAAGAAAGAAAGGAGTATCTCATGAAGCTTAGACTGGCAATAATAGTTTCCCTTTGTGCAGGATTTGTAAGCATCAGCATGGAAATTATCTGGTTTACTGTGGTGGGATACATGTTTAAAGGTCATGCCTTTACGTTTAGTATCGTTCTCGCGCTGATCCTGTTCGGCATAGCCTATGGAGCGAAATTGGGATATAGGGCCATTAAGAAACCCAATACCGATGTGGCTTTGTTAATTTCGAAAATAATGCTGGTCGCCGGAATCCTCAACTTCATTAGTTTCCCGTTGGTCGGTTGGTTACTTACTATTCATAGCGCTTTTGCTCCACTATTGGTTATTTCTATAGTTGGAATTTCAGGAATGGTAGGTTGCATTTTTCCTCTGCTTTGTCACATTGCGGTTACTTCAAATGAGCATGAAGTGGGCAAACAAACTTCGTTGCTTTACGCAGCCAACATTATTGGAGCAACGACAGGACCGCTGATTACCGGTTATGTTTTGATCGACTACTTTCCAATGAATACCATAGTTGCAGGTTTGTGCGTGGTTTTAATCGTGTTGTCCTTGATTATCCGCCTAAACTACATCCCATTCAAATCAAGTTTAAGATTTGCAGGTATTTGCGGTGGTGCCGCTGTTTTTTGCATAACTCTTCATACTCCACTTTATGCTCATTTCTTTGAGCACATTCACTTCCAGGGTATTTTCGATGAAACCAAGAAATATACCTTCATGCTCCAAAATAGAAGCGGCATTATTGCTGTTGATCAAGAGGATCGTGTATTTGGAAGTGGTGCATATGACGGCGGCATGAATGTCAACCCTAAAAGTGATTTAAATAAGCCCGATCGTGCATACATAGTTGGAGCTTTGCACCCCAACCCCGAAAAGGTGCTAATGATCGGTTTGTCGTCAGGATCCTGGGCAAAAATACTTTCTGATTATTCCAAAATTAAGGAGCTGACTATTATTGAAATTAATCCCGGTTACTTGGAGTTGATCAAAAAATACCCGGAGATCGCTACGATTCTAACCGACAAAAAGGTAAAGATCATCATCGACGATGGACGAAGATGGATTAAAAGAAATAGTGACCAGAAGTTTGATATGGTTGTTATGAATACCACTTTTCATTGGCGTACGAATGCAACTAATTTGTTGTCTATTGAGTTTTTGCGCATGTGTAAAAACAGCCTGAAAGGAGGTGGAGTTGTATATTGGAATCCAACCCGCTGTCCGGATATCTTCTATACGGCTGCACATGTATTTAATAACGTCAGCATTTATCAATCTTTTGTAATTGCAAGCGACAGTCCACTTTCGCTAACTCCGGATGAGAAGATGGCAAACTTCAAGCAGTTCTACCGAAATGGAAAACCCCTTTATGAGCAACCGTTGTATGCAGAACAAATGGAGATTTGGTCGAACACACCTTTACCCAATATACATGATGAAATCCTTAAGGAAGATTTGTTTGTTATAACCGATAATAATATGGCTTGCGAATTCAAGACGGATCTTTGGAAAATATTCAAAGGAGCTCCCTCTGTCATAGATCCGAATTAAAGTATTGGATGCCTGTTTGTGAAAGGTAATGTGTGAAATGAAATTTGAACTGTGAAAGCTCTACTTCCTCTAAATAAATACTTCATCCGTTATGGTGGACGATTCTTCGGTGGAATAATTTTCATCCTGATTTCAACTTGGTTCAGCTTGCGTCCGGTTGATTTGGTTGGACAGGGCCTTGATTTCGCGGCATGGGCACGTGAACATCACATTGATTCTGATACCACAGTTCATATATTACTGCTCTTTGGACTTGAAATCATTATTCACACACTCATTTTCGGCTTCTTCTTATTTCTGAATCGCCAGACTATAATTGTCATGTCGCGTTTAATTGAATACGACATGAAAAATGACATCTTTGATCATTATCAGCGCCTCGATCAATCGTTTTATAAACGCAACAATACCGGCGATTTGATGAACCGCATCAGCGAAGATGTCGGACGTGTGCGCATGTACGTGGGACCGGCTGTGATGTACACCATCAGTACAATGGTTACGCTCATCATGACCATCAGTTTCATGTTTAAATCCGATGCGCGAATGGCATTGTGGGTTTTAGCTCCATTGCCGGCCTTAACGATCGCTATTTATTTCGTGAGCAATATCATTAACAAAAAAAGCTTGCGTGTACAGCAACAACAAGCTGCTTTATCCACACATGTTCAAGAGGCAGTTTCAGGTATGCGCGTCATCAAAGCTTTTGCACGTGAAGACAGCGTGCAGTCGCAGTTTGAGAAAAAGGCCGAAGAGTACCGTAAGCGCACGTTGGAACTATCCAAAACCGACTCTTTGTTTCAACCGTTCATGATGTTGCTGATAGGTTTGAGTATCATATTGACTATTTACATCGGCGGAAGCGAAGCCATTAGTGGGAAAGTCAGTGTGGGAACAATTACTGCTTTCGTATTATTTGTAATTCGCCTGACGTGGCCAATCGCATCATTAGGATGGGTGACTTCGTTAATTCAGCGCGCTGCTGCGTCTCAGGAACGCATCAATGAATTTTTAGAAACCGAACCGGCAATTAAAAATCCAACTACTACTACATTGAACTTCAAAGGCAGCATCGAGTTTCGTGATGTTCATTTCACCTATCCCGATAGCGGCATTAAAGCCATTCAAGGTTTAAGCTTTAAAGTTGAACCCGGCAAGTCGGTTGCATTTATAGGAAAAACCGGTTCCGGAAAATCAACTATTGCGCAATTAATCCTGCGCCTGTTTGATGCGGATCAAGGACAAATCCTAATTGAAGGTAAGCCTATTCATTCCATTAATTTGGATGAACTGCGGGAAAAAACCGGTTATGTACCGCAAGAAGTATTCTTGTTTTCGGATACCATCTCCGGCAACATCGGGTTCAGCGTTCACGATACCAATGAACTGCGCGAATTGCAACCCAAAATTGAGCAAGCTGCCAAAGATGCTGTGGTATACAACAACATCATGGATTTTCCGGAAAAGTTTGAAACCGTTGTTGGTGAACGCGGTGTGACATTATCCGGGGGGCAACAGCAACGTATTTCTATTGCGCGAGCGTTAATTAAAGAGCCTGTATTGTTGTTATTTGATGATTGCTTATCGGCAGTAGATACCGAAACCGAAGACGAAATATTGAATAATCTGAAACGGATTATGAAAGACAAGACGACGGTCATCATCAGTCATCGCGTTTCTTCGGTTAAGAATGCGGATACGATCGTGGTGTTAGAAGACGGAAAAACGATTGAGCAAGGTTCGCATGGAGAATTGTTGAACAAGGGTGGAATTTACGCTGAACTGTACAAGAAACAGGTGGAGGAATTGAAGAAATCAGGTAATTAAGAAAAGATGCCGAACTAAAGTTTGGTTTTAACATTTTTTCTATATTTGATGTACCAACCACTCTTATTTAACACTAAAATGACACAAGAAGAACGTTCGGAAAGAAACGGAGATGCAGGCGAGATTTTCTCCAAACCTGTTAAAGCGGGAAAACGTACTTATTTCTTTGATGTGAAGGCCACGCGGGGAAATGATTACTATCTGACAATCACAGAGAGTAA
>CALJIF010000083.1 GCA_937974275.1 uncultured Flavobacteriales bacterium | reverse complement strand
CCGCTTAAAGTAAACGATACCGTTGTAGATTGACAAACTGTATCAACTGCAGCAGTATACGTTACCGCAGGTGCTGCAGGATCAATCAATGTAAAGCTGCTGGTGGCCACACAACCGTTAGTGTCTGTAACAGTTAACACATACGTTCCATCCGATAAATTGCTGATGTCTTCGGTATTAGCAGCAGTACTCCAAACGAAAGTATATCCTGCTGTTCCGCCGGTTGTTGTTACGTCAATACTTCCGTCATCAATCGTACATCCGCTTGGATCTGTTACTGTACCTGCAATGTTTAACGCCAATGGTTCGTTTACGACAACTGTTCCGCTATCCTGACAACCGTTCGCATCAGTTAAAATGCCCGAGTAAGAACCTGCAGGAATGTTTACCAAATCTTCCGTGATAAACTGACCGTTGTTCCAACTGTACGTAATTAATCCTGTACCGCCGCTTACCGTTAAGTCTATGCCTCCCGTTGAATCACCATTACACAACACATCTGTTACCACAACACTCACGTTGAAGGCAGCAGGTTCGGTGATCGTGATTGAAGTTGTGGAAGTACATCCGTTCGCATCGGTAATCGTGTAATTGTATGCACCGGCAACTTCAAGGAAAGTTCCTGTTCCCGTGTACGGGCCAACACCGCCTGTTGCTGTAACGGTTACTGTTGAAGTGTCGCCGTTACACAGCAATGTAGTTGCACTAGATGATACACTTAATAACGAAGGTTCTGTTAATGTAACCGTTGCAACTAATGTGCATCCGTTTGCATCAGTAACCGTGCAAGTATATGTACCCGCTGTCAATCCTGTAGCTGTGGCGTTTGTTCCACCGCTTGGAGCCCATGAATAGGTGTAAGATGCAGTACCGCCGGTTACCATCACCATCGCATCGCCCGTGTTTCCTCCATTGCACGATACATTAGTCTGCATGGTGGTAGCTGATAAAGCAGATGGTTGTGTTATATTAAACGTTTGTGTTGCTGTACAAGAGTTCGCATCAGTAACGGTGCATGTCCATGTTCCTGCTGTTAATCCTGTAACTGATGTTGTACCATCACCGATTGGATTACCCGGAGTCCAATTGTACGTGTATCCACCTGCGCCGCCTGTCGGAGTATTGATAGAAGCTGCACCGGTGTTGCCACCGAAGCAAGCAACGTTAGTTTGCGTTGCAGGCGTAACAGTTATTACAGGAGGTTGTGTAATATTAAACGTTTGCGTTGTTGTACAAGAGTTCGCATCAGTAACGGTGCATGTCCATGTTCCTGCTGTTAATCCTGTAACTGATGTTGTACCATCACCGATTGGATTACCCGGAGTCCAATTGTACGTGTATCCACCTGCGCCGCCTGTCGGAGTATTGATAGAAGCTGCACCGGTGTTGCCACCGAAGCAAGCAACGTTAGTTTGCGTTGCAGGCGTAACAGTTATTACAGGAGGTTGTGTAATATTAAACGTTTGCGTTGCTGTACAAGAGTTCGCATCAGTAACGGTGCAAGTCCATGTTCCGGCAGTTAATGCTGTAACTGATGTTGTACCGTCACCGATTGGATTACCCGGAGTCCAATTGTACGTGTAACCACCTGCGCCGCCTGTTGGAGTGTTGATAGAAGCTGCACCGGTGTTGCCACCGAAGCATGCAACGTTAGTTTGCGATGCAGGTGTCACACTTAATATCGGAGGTTGTGTGATATTGAAAGTTGCCGTTCCAACTCCACCACAATCGTTAGTAACAGTAACGGTATATACGCCTGCTGTTAAACCTGTAACAGCGTTCGTTCCATCACCGAGTGGATTACCCGGGGTCCAATTATAGGTTAATCCGCTTCCACCGCTCGCCGTAACTGCAGCTGCTCCATTACTACCACCGAAACAAGAGATGTTCATTTGTGAAACCGGTGTTACTATCACGGTAGGTGTACTAAATGGTGAACAAGAAGAACCAGATGTCACTGCACCGGGTACGACCCAATTAGAATTTGCGCCATTTAATGTAAAGTTCAGTAGCGTACCATTGTTACTATTACCTGATGCATCAATTAATGTAGTTACGCCTGTGTTGTTTGATGCCGGTGTACCTTGGTTAAAATGATAATTTGCCAACAAATTGGTACCTGTCGTCGGAATTTCACAGTTTCTATTGTTGTTGATTTCACTCGCACATAGCGCTCTCGTCCAAATTCGAACTTCATCCACATTACCGGCCATTTGTTCGTTTAATGTATTCCAACCAATAATTGCGGGGTTTGTAGAAGCGCCTAAAGTAGTTCCGGTAACACCGGTCGTAGTACCTTGCAAAACACCATTGATATAGATCTGCATGGTTTGTGTAGCGCTATTCCATACACCTGCGACGTGTTGCCATGTATTGTATTGAACTGTTCCAGCGGGAGATAGAACGGACGTGAATCCGGTTCCTCTATCAGTCCAGAATGACCATGAGGTGTTATCTCGTCTTAGCAAGAACTGCATTCCACCACCTAAAGTGCTATAATTTCCAACGATCACACCAAAAACATCAACATCAGTTGGATAAACCCAGGCCTCAACAGTAAGTGCAGTTGCCGCATCCAGAGTGGCATTCATGCCCGTACCGACATTCACACGATCGTCTACACCATCAAAATTAAGTGATGCAGCTACCGCAGTAATAATTACTTGCCCTGCACCATTTTGAAAACCTCTTGTATGTGCTACGCCACTAGCTGAAGGAACAGCATAGTTGCTACCACCACCACCTCCTGCGAAACATGATCCACCGCCACCATAATAGCCGCCACCGCCGCCGCCGCCGCCGGCGCAATCTCCAGACCCATTCCCACCAATTCCTAATGCTCCGGACGTAGTATAAGTTGGACAAGAACAACAAGCAATACCTGCGGCGCCACCAGCAGTTTGTGAACCTCCTTTACCTCCGCTATTTGGCCATGATGGAAATGGAACCCCATCCATCCCCGTTAACGGACCGCCATCTCCACCGGCTTGCTGATAGCCGGCTCCCCCGCCCCCTGCGCCGACAACCAGACGGTCATTTAAACTGTATGGAGCGCGACGAACATCGGATGCTCCGCCTCCTGTACCGGCATTTCCGCACGAGGAATAAGAAAAGACTCCGCCACCGCCATTGTACACACCCGGGTTGTTAAGAGAAGTTACTCCTTGTGCACCTACGTAAATATTAAGTACCTCGCCGGGAGTAACAGCTACCATAGCAACTGCGCGCCCCCCGCGTCCACCAAGATAAGCCGCTGTATTATCCCCTCCTTTGCCGCCTCGAGCATCAATTTCTATTTGAACTACTCCGGCCGGAACAGTATATGTCTGCACGCCTCCTGTATAATTAAACGTTGTTGTTTGAGCCTCGGCAGCCCAAGAACCCGCAACAAACGCAACGGGCAAAAGCCATTTTTTCATAAAAAATTAGATTTGTAGGGTGTTTTGTGGTCGCGAAGGTAATATTTTTAATCAGGAACTTTCTAGTATTTATGCTAAATGGATGATGATGTTTCCCGTCAAAACTTATAATACAATAAGCTAAATGATAAGAAAAGGACGACCTTTCGATCGTCCTTTTCTTATTCTTGAATTCTATTTGTTCTTCTATTTACTCAGCATCACGCGTTGCGTTGTCATCTCAGCTCCGTGCATCACACGTACAAAGTAAACGCCGTTAGCTTGTGTGCTCAGATTGATTTCCGTGCGTGTTCCGTTTGCTGTTTCATTCATCACTACCTGTCCTACTGCGTTCATCACCACAATCACATCATTGGCTGTTGTTCCTTCGATGATGAAGATGCCGCTCGTTGGATTCGGGTAAATAGAAACTTCTAACGAAACAACTCCATTGTTCACCACACCATTGCACACATCCACGAAGATCGAGTCTGCTGCACTTGCTGTACAACCTACAGTGTCAGTGAAGGAATAGATGATCACATTCCATGCAGGACTATTAGCAAGCGTTGCATCAAACTGATTTCCGTTGACTACGCCTGCGCCACTCCATGTTCCGCCAATCGGAGTTTCACCAACCAAGTTAACTAGTGAAGCACTGTTGTTACAAACGGTATCAATACTGCTCAAGTCAACTGTTACCAATGGTAATGCATTGATCGTAACAGCAATCGTGTCGCTATTCTCACATCCGTTAGCGTCAGTTACAGCAACGTGATAAGAACCGTTCGTGTTAACCAGCAACGTTGATGATGTAGAGTTGTCATTCCATAAATATGTTGCACCGCTATTTCCTGCATCAAGAAGTACTGATCCGCAAACGGTAGTGTCATTACCCAAATTCACAACAGGCAATGCATTCACATTGATTGTAATGGTGTCTGTGTTCACACATCCCTCAAGGTCGGTTCCTTCTACAACGTATGTTGAAGAAACTGAAGGAGCAACAGCAACAGAACTTCCTGCTGTATTCATCGGTTGCCATATATACGTATCAGCACCTGTTGCGCTTAATGTTGTCGTGTCTCCGATACACACTGCATTTGCAGCAGCTGTAGCAACAACGTTCGGTAATGCATTCACAACAACCTGAACAGTTGTAGTATTCACGCATCCGTTAACGTCTGTGCCGGTTACAGTATATGTACTTGTCGAAACAGGTGTTACCGTCTCAGTTGCTGCTGTTCCACCCGAAGACCAAGCATACGTTGATGCTCCACTTGCGGTTAATACATCAGAAGCTCCCGGACAGATTGCGCCATCAGCTGCAGTTGCACTTAATGTTGGTAAAGGATTAACGTTAACGGTAATGGTGTCATTCAATGAACAACCATTCGCATCTGTTCCTGTAACGATGAATGTCGTAGTTGCATTGATCGTAAACGGAACGTTATCCGTTACACTATTGTCCCATGTGTATGTTACACCACCTGTTCCGAACAATGTTAATGTTCCTCCGACACAAATTGGGTTTGCACTGGCATTGGCAACAATTGGCGGAGCAACAGGCTCAGCAATGAAGAACGCTTGTGTAGCAACACAACCATTGCCATCCGTAACCGTTACCGTATAAGGTCCCGATGCCAGATTATTCAATGTTGCAGTAGTGCCGCTAACCGGAGCCCAACTGTAGGTATATGTTCCCGTCCCTCCTGTTGCTGCAACCGTTGCAGAACCATCGTTACCACCGAAACAAGTTGTATTCACTTGTGAAGGAGATAAGGTGATTGCAGGCGGCTGTGTAATGGATACGGTGCGAGTTAATGTACATCCGTTCGCATCAGTAACCGTACATGTGTAGGTGCCGGCTGTTAGACCTGTAGCGGTGCTGTTCGTGCCGCCTGTTGGGGCCCATGAATATCCGTAAGGACCTGTGCCGCCTGTTACGGCAACTGTTGCACTTCCTGTAGAACCATTAAAGCAAGCAACGTTGGTAGATGAAGATGTTGCAGCTAATGCCGGTGGTTGTGTCAGGTTAAATGTATTGGTTAGCGTACAACCGTTGGCATCAGTAATGGTGCACGTATACGTTCCTGCGCCTATGTTCGCCAACAATGACGTGGTGTTAGCCACAGGTGCCCATGAATACGTGTAACCACCAACACCGCCGGTCGGGAACACTTCAATGGAACCGTCGTTGCCACCAAAACAATCTACCGTGTTAATGTTTGAAGTAGCTGCTAACACCGGTGGTTGTGTAATACTTACTGTATGTACGGTTGAACATCCGTTTGCATCTGTTACGGTGCATGTCCATGTTCCTGCGATTAATCCCGTAACACTTGCAGTACCTTCTCCTGTTGGGTTGCCCGGTGTCCAGTTGTAACTATATGAAGTTACACCGCCAGTTACGTTAATTGCAGCAGCACCATTAGAACCACCGAAACAAGAAACGTTCGTTTGTGAACTTGTTGTTGCAACTAACGCATTCGGTTGAGTAATGTTAAATGTGCGAGTTGAAATACATCCGTTCGCATCGGTAACTGTGCATGTCCAAGTTCCCGCGATTAAGCCTGTAACACTTGCCGTGCCATCACCTGTCGGGTTGCCCGGTGTCCAGTCGTATGAATAAGCAGCAACACCACCGCTAACGCTTACACTCGCAGCACCATTCGAACCACCAAAGCAGGATACGTTAGTTTGAGAGTTGGCATTCACTACCAATGGAGTTGGTTGTGTGATATTAAAGGTTTGAGTTGCTGTACAAGAGTTTGCATCAGTAACGGTGCAAGTCCATGTACCGGCTACTAATCCCGTTACACTCACAGTCCCATCACCTGTTGGGTTGCCAGGAGTCCAGTTGTAGGTATAACCGCCGGCTCCACCGCTTGCAGGAGTGACACTTGCAGCGCCATTGGAACCGCCAAAACAAGCTACGTTGGTTTGTGATGCCGCATTTAATACAATCGCACTTG
>CALJIF010000082.1 GCA_937974275.1 uncultured Flavobacteriales bacterium | reverse complement strand
GCAACGTGTTTTGAAAGTTCACCTTCTTCATCTTTTTTCTCGTCTCCAATTATTCTGAATTTGTTATCAAACTCGTTAACTCCGTAGTTTCTTAAAATGCTGTAACAAAATGAATGGAATGTCTTTACTGTTAATCCGTCAATCCATTTATATTTTTTCTGTTGGAGATATCTTTCTCTGTCTTTCTCTACTTTACTTATTCTTTTGTCAAACAATAACTTTTCATAATCTCCAGTATTATCGGCTGAAATGATTAAACGGTCAATCATTTCATTTGTCGCATTTTTTGTGAATGTGATTGCTAAAATGCTCGAAGGACTAACGCCTTTTTCTTCTATGAGATAAATTAGTTTTTGTAAAAGTGTTTTTGTCTTTCCAGAACCTGCTCCAGCAAGAACCAAAAGCCTTTTGTTTTCGCTAGTAACAGCCTCCTTTTGTTGGTCGTTTAATGCACTTAAATCTATCTTTGTGTTTGCTTCCAAAATTCAATCAATATTATAAGACAAATATCCAAATTATTTTCTGCCATAATCGGCAGGAATTTCGCCCCAAGCTCCTGTATTCCATTTTAATATTTTAGTGTCGTACTCGTTTGTTTCAAGCCAAGCTACCGCTCTTAGAATTAAATCAAACACTTTTTCGTTTTTGTTTGTCCGTTCGTATTTGGTTTTACATTTTTTCTGTTTTACCCAAGAGATTGCATTTGCGCTGTCGCTGTATATAATTTTGAGTTCTTCTCCTTTTTTCTTGTAGTGTGCAAGTGCGTGAACAATTGCCAAAAACTCACCAATATTGTTTGTTGCTTCTTCCAACTTCATTGAGAAGATAACCTTTCTTGTTTTTGTATCTACTCCACGATATTCCGTAGGTCCAGGATTTTGAATAGTAGATGCGTCAACAGCTATACTTTCAAGAATTGGTTTGTCGTCAATAATTTCTGCTGTTACTTTTTGTATTTGGTCTTCTATAGCAAAAAGGGCTGTTTCGTTATTTTTTTCTGGGTTTAAATCGTTTGGAAGATTTTTTTTGCCTGACATTCTTTTTCCTAACTGTTCTGCAAGCTGGAACTCTTTTGTGAATTTAACTTCCTTTGAATGTTTAAATGAAATAGAATGTGCGGTTTCGGTAAGTACTTTATCTAACAAAATCCAGAGGTCAACGTGTTTCTTTTTTTTAAAGCCTTTCTTTTTCCAATTTTCTAACCACCCTTTAGTCAAAGTGTCAATCACATATCCATTTGACAAGAAAACAACAACATCACTAGGTGTTCTGTCTTTAATTTTTTTCAGTCCTTCTGTAATTCCGAAGATGTCCATTCGTGCATTTGTCGTATGAGAAAAACCTCCTGATATTTCATCAATTTTTACTCCATTTACAGTTATCGCAATTCCATAACCGCCATTTCCAACAGCTTCATCTCTGTCAAGTCGTTCAGAAAAATGGCACGAGCCGAAAACAAAAATTTTTATTTCATCTGTCATTGTCTGTTCGTTTGTTGTAATTACAGTCGTTTGTTGCCTGATACATAACGTTCTGCGGCTTTGCGTTCGTGCGGGATTTCGGAGCACATCCCGATGCTTCGAGACTGTCAATACACCACAAATGTTGATGCGAAGTAGAATGTTCAATTAACCACGTCAACCGCCATTGAGCCATACGCCTGTTAGGTGCTGGCTTTTTAGTCAAAGTATTGTTCAAAGTCATTTTTTCTTATCTCGTTGTCTAATATTATCCATCTTTTGAATGCTGTGAAATTAGAGCTTCGACTTAAATGTTCAACGATTTTCAAACGTGAATATTCTTTCATGTCATCTGTTTCTGATTTATAGTATTCAAATAACCAATGTCTAAAATCATTTACCTCTTCTAATAATTGGTTTCTTAAGTTTGCCGATTCTATTGTTTTTAATTTGGTAGTACCATTGTAAACAGCATCTAATAATGCTTGTGTTTCAAGTACAGGTTGAGTATCTTCTTTCGCTTCAATAACTACCTTTTCACAAGGAAATGGATTGATATGAAAACGGAGCTTTTGTTCTATATTTTGGGCTATATCTGTACAATTTAAAATATTAATATAGTTGTCCAATTTGATATTGTTGCAATGTGAGCAAGACCAAAATAAGTTGTCCCAATCAAATTTTAAATCTTTATTTCCTTTATGTGGTCTAAAATGTTCAACGTTAATAGATGTCGGTTCTTTGTACTCGCATATATAACATTTGTTTTTAAAATCTGTTTTTATTCTATCTAAAACGTCAGCACATTTATAATCTCCGTTTGCTTTTGCTTTTTCTACAGCTAAGCAATCAGGTGCTGGTTGTGATTTTTCAAAATACACCATATTCGATTGCTTATTGTTTTTTGTTTAATTCATCTAATTCTATTTGTTGAAGTTTTGCTAATAATTCATTTGAAAGATATTTGGGGCTATGTGCAAAATAATTACGCAGTTCCTTCAATTTAAAATTTTCCTCAGTTGTTTTATCTGGCTTAGCAATTAACACTTCAAAATCTTCTATTTTCTTTTTTAACTCGTCAGAATATTTGTCTGATTTGAAATAACTTTCAATTAGCGCATCATATGAATAAGCAGACAAATCCTTTGTTACAACTTTCGTTTCTAAATCACAAATCGTTGTATTTGACAGAGAAGAAAGTACAAAAGGTGAATGTGTAGTTACGATAAATTGTATTTTGGGAAAAAAGTCAGTTAGAAATGGTAAAATTTTCTTTTGTAAGTCAACATGTAAGTGAGTTTCAATTTCGTCAATAATGACAATACCTTCTAAGTCATATGATTTTACATCATGAGCCTCCATTCTTAAAAGTAATTCTGTCACAATACTAATAATTGCAGAATATCCGTCCGACAATGTATTGAAACTAAAGGGTAAACCACCGTCTACGATAATGTCAAAATTATAGGACTTTCTATCAAAACGTAACTCTAAGTCGTCAACATCAAAAATTTGTCTTAGTCGGTTCTCTAACCTCTCAAACCACTTGTCAATTTTTTCTACAACTTCTTTTTCGTTATCATCTCTTGCAAAAGACCTGTCAGCCTTAAGATTTACAATGTATTGAATAAAATTAATGCTTGCTTTGTCATTTAACCGATATTTCTTTTGCAAATTAATTTTATTAATTCCTTGGGGTATATTCAGATTAGTATGTCTTTTCGCATCAAAATAAGCAAGAAGAAATTCTCCTTTCTGACATTTTTCAAAAATTGCATTTTCTGTACTTGAAAATTTAATTTTCGTACCACCAAAATTTGAAAACCAATTTTCTAGACTTTTAAGCTGTCTTTCTGTATTTAATTTCTGCTCAAGGGTGAGATTTGGATTCTTTAATTGTGTTTCATGTTGTTTTTTTGCATTTAATTGATTTTGCCAATGCTGAAAACTTCCATCATCTATTTTCGCCAAAAACTTATTCAACTCAAGTAGCAAGCTTGTTTTGCCGCTACCATTTTTACCTGTCAAAATGAGATGTTGGCGATGCTCAATGGATAGAGGAATTTCAAAGTCCTTTATATACCTTGAATTTTCAACGAATATGCTTGTTATGAAATTTTCTGTCATATTTTCTATATTAATTGTAGTTTTTAAGCTTGCACCTAACGGTTTCGGGCTTTGCGTTGGTGGGCTTTTGAAACTGTAAACTGTCTGCCAGTACCAACGTTTATTAATTGCTCATATGTTTCTATTCGCAATGTCCGCCCACTAACGCAAAACCCGTGTTAGCGGTTGTTATTTCTTGGAAGTCGTTTAAAATACCTTGCGTATCCATTATTTTGTCCAATTTCAATTTTCTGTTTGTCGATGGTCAGAAAGTAATTTAAGCCAGCCTGGTCAGTATAAGTTTGAGCGTAGTATCTTAAAACGTCCCTTGCATAAGTTGTTGTTTTTTCGCCCGTCCATTCAAGCCCAAAGTGCTTAGACAATCGATCTAAAATGTCCTTTGCTCTTTTTTCATTGTCTAATGAACTCGGGAACTCTCTGAGTGTATTAAGAAGATCTCCAATAAAAGCTTCACGAGAGTCCTTGTCTTCTAAAGCTTCTTTTATCTCTCTTTCTAAACTTCTTGGGATCGAATCAATTTGGTCATTCTTGTTCCCAATTTTTATTGGTCGGTCAGAGTTAATGGGAATTCTAATTTGAAGTTTTTGCCTTTTGCCATTCACCTTTGTATTTGTCGATTTGTCAATGTGAATGTCTTTACCAGTATCATCCCAGTTTTTTTGTTCTCGATTTCCCCAATGATGGTCGTCTATGCGAATAGTTTGATTCTCTATTAATCCTTTTAACGCCATGTGCTTAATAACTGTTTTTCCTATATGTTTTGAAGACTGTCAACCCTACCATTTTCTAAGTAACCAATGTAGCATTCTAAGTTGCTCGAAACTTTATCAAGAACACGCAAAAGAAAAGGACTAACGGTGTCCATATTTAAAGGGTCTGAAAGTTGGAAGCCATGATAATTATGCAAATGCTGCTTGATGTTATTTATTTCTGCTTGTTCGAGTTGCTGAAAAGGATTTGAATTTTTGTAATCAGCCATTGGTGACAAATGAATAAATGCGCAGCCAAGTTTATATACAGAGTTTGTCCATCCATGTAGCCTGTCAGTTAAGTCAACCATATTTCTGTCTGTTACTATTGTCCTTGAATTGGGAATCGTCCATTTTGTATTTTGTAGTGTCTGTGAAATAAAGTGTTGTCTTGTGTTTAAGTCTTTGCTCAACAAAAAAACCGCTCGAACTAAAGAGTCAAGTTCTTGTCTTAAAACCGATATGACTTGTCCATACAGTCTATTTTGAAAAAGAAGTCGTCCGGCAGAAATATTTTCCGCTGACCGTTCTCTTAAAATTTGGCAAAATTGTTCCGTTTCTGTCATATTCGGAGTGTTCTATATAATAACCGCTAACTATTATATACCCGCAACATTTATGCACTTAGCATACCAAATCGGTGGGAAAGCCGCTACTTTTTTTATGTATTTCCTTCTTGAAAAATACGATAAAAAACCAAATTAACTCGCTTGTAGCTATTTGTAATTAATTAAAATTAATTCAGCGGATGACTAGTTCCAATGCAAAAGATGTATTAACGATAGTTTACTTTATTACCATCCACTTTAAGGTGGTGGTGCCGTGAGGGTATATAAAGTGGACGAAGTAAGCGCCGGAGGCGAAATTAGTGAGTTGGTGCATTGGTTCATTAGTGTCCCGATACTTCGGGATGGTGCCTGCTTCGCAGGAAAAAACCGTGTTGCCGGAAACATCCGTGATGACTACCGCAAGGGGCGGCTCAGGGGTGTCGGAGGTCCAATACAAAGTGCCGATGGAGGGGTTGGGAAAAATTTGAACGGTCGGGACTGCGTGTTCGGGGACTGCGTTGGGGTGTTGCACACGGCGCATATAAATGCGGTATTGCTGCTGGGCGTCTTTTTGATGATAATACAACAATTGATGATCGCTGGTAATGGTGGGTGCCTCGGGAACATCATTCAAATTAGCGTGTATCACGACGGGCGTTCCGAAATTGGCGCTTAACGTGGGACGCACTGCTACGCAGATCTCGGTGTTGATGGTATTTTTTAATAATCGGGTGTAATAGAGGGTGAGTCCGTCGGGGCTTAACTGGGGCGCGTACACGAGGTAATTGGTGTCGTTGATGGCCGAAAATAGTGCGTTGGTGTTGACGCGTTTGTTAAACGTGCTGTCGTTGACTTTGTCGGCTATGCCAATGGACGCTTCGCAGGGCAAGGCTCCGCAGGTGTTGTTGAACAAATCGAAATAGGCGTTGCAGTACAGCAGGGATTGGCCGTTGTAGGTAATGGCGGCATCCATAATTAACCAACCGATGTTGGGTATGTTAAAGTCGCCGTACGTTCTGCGAATGCCGCTCACCGTTCCTGCCGCATACGTGCCGTGGTGTAAGTTTTCGAACGGATTGGGATAACCGCGTAAAGACACCCAATAAAAGTTGCCGGTGCTGTCTAAGGATGCTACGGCATCCAGATGGTTGGAGGACGTGTCGAGCGTGCCGTTTACCACACCCGCAAAATTGAACGTACTGTCGTTAACGCGCGTGGCGTAATACAGGTTGGTGTTACCGCCGGCGTTCAGCGAGTTGAAAAATAGGGTTTGTCCATCGGGCGCGATAAACGGTTCCATGGCATCGAACGTGAGTCCGTTAATGGTAACGGGAATTTCAGGTCCGTATTGGGGAATACTTTGTGCGTAGGTGTTTATACCCAGCAGGAATGCCGTGAGGAGCGGGATGAAGAAACGCATACGGCAAGTTAGGAAAAAGGAGGGAGGGGGATTGCCATCAGCGATTGACTTCGCAAAAGTTTTTTAGCGCTCCTCGTTCACAATACTTCGGGCAAGGAAGTAGTGCTACAATACAGCATCAATACATCTAAACACGCAATTTCCGGCATACAAGTGTATGTTCTTCGCTTCAGTTGTCGTTAAGCTGCTTTACGTGCTTGTTTTTTACGGCGTTTTTCTTTGTCTTGACGAATAAACTCGCTTATCATTTTTCTTTCCGCTTCCGTCAAAGGTTTGGGATCAACGATTACATCAACGTCGTCTAGTTTTCTAGTTTTTTTCATTTGCGAAATATTTTTCAATTAATTTAAGTGCAACTTCGGTACTGATAATCATTAAATGTCCTCCGAAATGAATTGCACCAAGTGTTTGCGTATAGTGTGTTATTAGTTTTGTTTTTGCACGAAATGAAACGTAACCTTCAGTGCCACGTAGAAAAGATTGTTGACATGCAAACGCGACTAAATTACCGGGCACACCTGCGTAAACTTTGTTTTTACCAATGTTAAATGGCGCACTTTCGATAAGGTTAATGAAAATATTGTCACTGCAAGGCGTTAAACTAATTAAACCTTGAATGACATCAATATTATCGATGATTACTAATTTGTATACCGTTCGATCGGAGTTTTTAAATTCTTCGGACCAATTAAAACGCCAACCATTTTTCTTGGTAAATGTTTTACGGTCTTTGGGTGTTACAGGCAGAATTTGGGTTTTGAAACTGTCTTTAGTGACAACATTCTCAATGGAGTTTGTCAATTTATCGACATGAAAGTCAAGAAGTTGTTTTTTTTGTGATTTCACACCTAAAGTTACGAAAAAAATGGCACTTAATGAAGTAATTGAAGGCCTACAGAAGTCTAAGGCTTACGAAAATTTAAATAGTATTATTAATTACAAAAAATCAAAACAATATCAATCGTGTAATCTTATTTTTTTACAAGGCAAATCAGAAAAATGTAGCTGCTTCTGTTTCTTACTTTTTCCAAGGGATTGCCGGTATAAATATGCTCCACCGGTGCCCCCCTCACTCCATATCCACCACTTTCATCTGCACCGAACTTTGCCGTTCCGGTGGTAGTTTTGCATCTTGAAAAAATCACCAATTTGTGCTACCAGCGAATTTATCTCAACACTTTTGAGAGTTTTGTATTATTTATCGCCCGATCGCTCCTTGAAATATACTACAAAATCAATAGTTAAAATAACGCAGCCTTTTGTAAACGAATGGTGACGCCGTACCCTCAATTGAGATCACAGATAATAGTTTAATTATTACAACGTAATTTATCGCAACATCTACCCCTCACTCCATATCCACTACTTTCATCTGCACCGAACTTTTGCCGTTCCAGTTGTTACGTTCCAGGGTGTAACACACGCTTACGGGTTCTTTACGCAACAGCTTGGGCAAATGGTGACCCTGACGGAAACCGATAGCGGAAATAAAATGTCCCGATGAAGAGCCGTCGGTTAAATCGCATTTCAAATGATCGTCCCCGACCACTTTCGCCCAGCCGCGATCGGTTAAATTGTCGGTGCAAAAAACGGGATTCATGTTGCCGGGACCGAAGGGCGCCATTTGTTGTAACACACTGAAAAATTTACCGTCAATCGCGCTTACGGCAATGCGGGCATCAATACGTATCTCCGGAACTTGCTGGTGGGGCTTGATGCGCGCGGCTACCACGGCTTCAAATTTTTCACGAAACGCGACGACGTTCTCGGGTGCCAACGTGAGTCCTGCTGCAAACGCGTGTCCTCCGAATTGAATCAACAAATCGCTGCAGGCTTCAATGGCTTCGTACACATCAAAATCACTCACCGATCGTGCACTGCCGGTTACTACACCGTTGCTGCGTGTCAGCACAATAGTGGGACGGTAGTAGTTTTCAATTAAACGCGAAGCAACAATTCCCACTACGCCTTTGTGCCAGTCTTCGCTGTACACCACAGTGCTTTTTTTGTGTTCAATGGTGGCATCGTTGCGCAAGAGCGTTAAAGCTTCTTCGGTGATTTGTTTATCGAGGTCGCGGCGCGTGCGGTTCACTTCATTCAATCCTTCTGCGCGTTGCAAGGCTTGTTCGTAATCGTTGGTGGTGAGCAGCGTTACTGCAGCTTTGCCGTGTTCAATACGACCGGCAGCGTTAATGCGCGGTGCAAACACAAATACCAAATCGGAGATGGTGAAGTTAAATGTGCCGTCCGGCGCGGGTTTCACCTTAGCTGCGGTGCCGATGGCTTTGAGTCCGGGACGAGGATGTTGATTGAGTTGCTGCAATCCGTAATAGGCCAGCACACGATTTTCTCCGGTAACGGGAACAATATCTGCAGCAATGCTCACGGCCACTAAATCCAAATACGCGAGTACTTTTTCTTCCGGCAACTTCAGGTGTTGTTGCAATGCTTGAATAAGCTTGAATCCTATGCCGCAACCGCATAAATCTTTATACGGATAATTGCAGTCGTTACGTTTCGGATCGAGTACGGCAACAGCATCGGGTAATGAGCTGCCGGGCAAGTGGTGATCGCAAATGATGAAGTCGATATTTTTTTCTTTCGCGTACGCCACCTTGTCGATACTCTTGATCCCGCAGTCGAGCGCGATGATGAGCGTATAACCGTTCTCGTGGGCAAAGTCGATGCCTTGAGTGGAAACGCCGTAACCTTCGGAGTAACGATCGGGAATATAAAAGCCCACATTCGCATGTATGGACTGCAAAAACGAATACACCACAGCTACGGCCGTTGTTCCGTCCACATCGTAATCTCCGTACACCAGAATGGATTCGTTGCGTTGTAAAGCCGTTGCAATACGCTGAATGGCAACATCCATATCTTTCATTAAAAACGGATCGTGCAGGTCAGTAAGTTGCGGTCGGAAGAAGTGATGTGCCGCCTCGAATGTAGTGATACCGCGTTGCACCAGTATTTGTGCCAATGCGGGATGAATGTTCAGTTGTTGTTGTAACTGTTTTGTGGCAACAGGATCGGGATTAGGAATAAAAACGCGTCGTACAGGGCTCATGGTCTAAACGTATCGTGCAAATATGTTATTGTCTGTTACAAATGTACAGCGTGAAGTGCAACGAAATATTTCGAGTTGTCAACATCACTTCAGCGTAATAAAAAAGGGCTCTCATTGCTGAAAGCCCTTTTTATTTTAATTAATTATTTTACTTCGCTACCTGAATCTTTTGAACTGATGATGCAGTTCCTGCCTGCACACGCACAAAGTAAATTCCTGCAGCTTCGTTGCTCAAATTGATTCCTGCAACTGAACCCGATTGTACACCGTTGAGTTGTTGTGTCATCACTACTTTTCCGGCAACGTTAGTTACTACAATAACAGCCTCTTCTGCTGCAGTGTGGAATACTACATTCAACAATCCGTCTGTAGGATTCGGATAAACACCAAACGATGAAGTTGCATTTTCAGCGATACCCACACAAGCATTCACGTTAACTACAACAGTAGAAGTTCCGGTACATCCGTTATTGTCGGTAAAGCTGTACACGATGGTTTGCGCACCTGCTCCGATAGAAGGATCGAAGCTGTTACCGCTCACTCCCGGACCGCTGAATGTGCCGCCTGCAGGAGTTCCTGATAACGTTACGTTCGCATCATCCAAACAAACTGTGGTGGAAGATGCAGAAGCTGTCGTGGTTGGATTTGCATTAACAGTTAAAGCAATTGTATCGCTTGACGTACAACCGTCGCTGTTAATGACAGTAACGTAATATGTGCCGCTTGTTGTAACGTTTAATGTTTGTCCGCTCGAGTTGTCATTCCAGATGTAGGTAGAACCTTGGTTCTGTGCATCCAGCACAACGTTTCCGCAAACAGATCCGTCGTTACCTAAGTTTACCACCGGATTAGCCAACAAGGTAACGTTGATGGTATCTGAATTAGAACAGCCGTTCGCATCAGTAACGGTAACGTTGTAAGAACCATCAGCAGTTACCACTTCTGTTTGTGCTGTTCCGCCGGAGCTCCATACGTATGTAACACCTGCAGGACCTGCATCTAATGTTGCAGAAGTGCCGCATTGGTTAACGTCAGAACCAAGATCAACAGTAGGTAATGCATTCGTAAGCACGGTTACGGTTGCAGTGTTGGAACATCCGTTCGCATCGGTGCCGGTAACAGTGTATGTTGTCGTGCCGATTGGATTTACGACAATAGTATCGTTGGTGTTGTTGTTATTCCACAAGTAGGATAAACCACCATCAGCAATTAATGTTGCTGCGCTGCCATCACA
>CALJIF010000081.1 GCA_937974275.1 uncultured Flavobacteriales bacterium | reverse complement strand
CCGCCAAAACAAGCTACGTTGGTTTGTGATGCCGCATTTAATACAATCGCACTTGGTTGTGTGATATTAAACGTTTGTGTTGCGGTACATCCATTGGCATCGGTAACTGTACAGGTCCATGTTCCTGCTGTTAATCCTGTAACTGATGTTGTACCATCGCCAATTGGATTGCCCGGTGTCCAGTTATAAATATAGCCACCCTGTGAGGAGAAATAACATCCGTAATTAACGGCGGAAGGCGTTGCCCAGCTACTACCGATCATTCTCGTCCCATCATTGTTGTTGGTGGTAAGATCGTTTAGAATCGTGCCTGATCCTTCATTTAAAGTGTAATATGCAACAAGGTTAGCGTAATTTGGATGCGAACTTGTAAGTGGGGGACAAAGTCCGTAATTTGAAATTACAGTAGGAGTAGATAATGCTGTATTCCAAATGCGGACTTCATCGATCAGCCCGTCAAAGTGTTGAGAAGTGACGCCGATGCCATCAAATTCCTGACCAAGACTCACAAGATCGGTAGCCAGCAAATTGTAAGGCATACCTGAAGTATATGTTAAAACAATTATACCATTAACGTAAAGAGTAATAACATTCGCGTTTGATATAGTCCAAACTACATGATACCAGTTGCCACTTGGAGAGTTTCCGCTTTGAAAGCGATTTCCACCAATATCATCGAAATACAAAAATCGTTGTTGAACAGCGCTATATCCCAAAACAAAACGATTGGCACCGGAAGACGTATTAACAGAAAATATTACA
The DNA here is from genome assembly GCA_937974275.1 of uncultured Flavobacteriales bacterium. GTDB lineage: Bacteria > Bacteroidota > Bacteroidia > Palsa-965 > Palsa-965. The sequence goes on along the minus strand of CALJIF010000081.1, from coordinate 15,902 downwards.
CCGTCTGAAGTTACCCATGATGAGGATGGTTTCACCCATGCCTCAAATGTGAAGCCCAAACTATATCCCGCGTCAGCTACACTATTGATTTCAGACCAGTCGTTAGTTGACCTATTGTTAATTATAGCAGTAAGGGGTGTTCCTCCACTGGCAGCATTGACAGCCGCCGCACCATTGCTACCACCGTTACAAGCCACATTAGTTTGTGATAATGGAGTCAGTTGTGGTCCACTTCCTTGTCCCTGAATTACGAAATCATAATTTTCTTCGTTACAGTCGTTTGAAACTATGGTTACCGTTGCTGTTCTATTACCTACCGCAGACGGATCAAATGTAATTTGGAATGTTGTAGTTCCTCCTGAATTAACGGTTAACGCCGGATTGGCTGATAATGTAAAGTCAGATGCATTGGGACCTGTGATTGTAGGCAAGGACAAACTCAATACCTGTGGACCAGTATTAGAAATTGTAAACGTTCGTGTTTGGTTACCCACGCAAACGCTTTGAGAGCCAAAATCAGTGTGATTACTAAGGCTTGGGGTTGTACTTCCATCCGTAATAGGATTTCCATTACCCGACAATCCAATCTCAGCTAATTGATCAATTATCGTGAATGTAATGCAGAACTGATGAACACAAAGTCTCCCTGTTCCCGTAGTCGCATCATCAAGAGCTCTCAGACTCCACTGTCCTCCGGGATTAACTCCGGCCCAACCACCGGCACCAATTAAACTCTGATTATTTGGAGCAAACGTTCCTGATGCAGGAGCACTTGCAGGTAGTAAAGACAAGCCCGCATCATTGAATGACGTGGTCTGATTTAAAACTTGTCCGCTTCCGGACCAAGAAGCTGTTGTTCCAATAAGTCCTGAAATAGCAGCATTAGCAGCAACATAGCGTGTAACGCCATTACCACTGAATGAGACTCCGAAACCAACTTCACTAAGATTAACAGCACCAGCAGTTGGAGCTGCGCAAGTGCCCTGAGTTTTCGACCAAACGACAGACACCGTCATATCGCAAATAATCCAACCCATAGGATAATCAACTCCGGCAACCATATTGATTTGTTCAGGAATTGTTGTACCTGCAAGCGGAGTTGCATCTGTTGAAAAAGTTGAATTGACGCACTTGGTAACAGTTATCGTTTGAGACGACAGGTCTGTTGTGATAAATAAATGGAACAGGCATGTTAATGCCCAAAAAGCAATTTTTCTCATTTTTTGTCGGGTAAGTGAAATTGTGTGTTTGGCTAAAGAATTGGGGCTTTGTAACGCGCGTTAAAAGTACGAAAATTACCCAAACTTAGCGTCAGTATTAGTTTATAACTATCGTAGTAGAAGATCCGTCGTAACATTGGAGGTTTATTCGAATTTACATGGCTATACTTGTCTTTTGCGCTGAAGCAATTTCCCCATACACCTGCTCAAACTCCTTCATACTCTCCGCATCCACCCACGTTTCCACAATATCAAACGCGCCCTGCAATTGCGTTTCGAATGCAATATGTTTTACTTCGTTGGTGTCTATTGGAACACTGTAAGCCCGAAGATTAAGGATTTCGTTTTTATCATATTCCGTTCGTGTTCCGTTCATCTCTATAACCAATCCATCGTCGTGAAAAACCACATCACAACGCTTGGCCATAAGTTGCATTAAGGGACGATCAGTTTTAATGAACACCAAAATGCCCAACACAATCCCAATTAATATTGGAATGGTATGCGTTTCTTGTTCGTGATCCACAACAAAATAGATGATGGTAATCGGAATTGCCATTAACACCATTCGGATTAAAACAGCAGTAATTGCTACTGCCATGTTTTTGTGCAGATAGGCAATTATTCGATGTTCATTTTTCAATTGATGCAATGAACTCATGCTTTCATCAATTCCTCATGAATGTTTACAATAGCAGGCAGTATCATTTCCTTACCGTCATTGATAATAACAAACTGAGACCGACGAACTTTTTCTTCGTCACTCCATTGTGCTTGAATGCGCTGCTGTATTTGCTCTTTTGTTGAACCGTCGCGATTCATTACACGATTAATGCGAATTTCCTCCGGTGCAACAACTGCGATTACGGCGTCCAAATCTTTGTAAGAACCCGATTCGAACAATATCGCTGCTTCGCGAATAACATAGGCGGCCTCAGTGTGTGAAGCCACAAACTTCTCGAATGCATCTCTGACGGCAGGATGCACAATTTGATTGAGTTGTTCCAACAAAGACGGGTTGCCAAACACCAGTTCAGCAACCCGTTTACGATTTAAAGTGCCGTTGATGTCATAAACATCTCCGAACACTTGTTGTATTTTACTCTTTACAACTTCGTCTTCATTTTGAATGCGACGTGCTTCTTCATCTGCAAGAAAGACCGGAACTCCGAGGGTTTTGAAAACTTCAGCAACCGTAGTTTTGCCGCTTCCAATTCCACCTGTCAATCCGATGCGCTTCATGCTATTTGGATTTCACAATTCTCATAATCGCATTACTGTTGCCCGAAGCAATTCGCACCACGTAAATTCCTTCCGCTAATCCGCTCCCGATATTTAATTGCCCTTGTGCGGTTGTTAAGTTTACCGTTTCAACAATCCTTCCACTGATATCAGTTACTGTAAGTATTGCATTACCGTTAAATGAATTACCCATATTGAATTGGATTGTGGTAAAATCACCGAAAGGACTTGGAGCTGCAACAACATCAAAATCATTTCCACGAATTACCGGAACACTTGCCGCGTTGGAATCCACCACGAGGAAATGATCGAAGCCTGCTTCCACTAAATGACCCGGTTGTAAATCTGCTGTTTCAACTATCAATCGCATGTTCGCATTTGGCGTGAAATAATCGCTTACACGGAAACTTCTACGCACCCAAGATGAGTTGTTTGGTGTGTTTGCAGTTACTTTTTCCAAAGTCACTGTTGTAACACCATCCGTTAAACGAATAACTAATGAGTCGTTTGGATTGCCCGAACCGCCATCGTTAAAGAACCAACGTGAATAATGAATCCAAGGATCATTGTATGTAGTAAGATTCATCACAGGAGAACGCAAGGTTGTTGAACCACCGTCGACATCATCCGCAGAAACGTTTCCTCCGCCATTGCCTGTTACGTATGCATAACGTGAGCAATCTCCTGACGCATCAACACCCGGATTTGCATCATTCAATGTGTTGTATGTTGTTCCAACCGGAATACCGCGTTCCCATGATCCTGCTGTAGCTGTACCGGAAATGGTCCATCCGAAATCAAAAGTGAAATCATCGTAATAACCGGGATTCAACTGTAAGTTTAAAGTTGGGTTGTTCTGATTAATAGAATCCAAATAACAAATCGTCTGATAACCCCACAAACCAGAAGTGATGTTGTATTCATCTGAAATTACATTACAGCTGCTGAAATCACCGTTGTTATCTGCCACGAAGTTGTACGTATTATTTGCGTTCTCTACCAACACAAAACTTCCCGGTAAAGCAGTAGCGGTAGTATCATCCACAGTTCCTATTAAATTCACCGCACCGGGTGCATACATAGTGATGTTAAACAAGTTTACTTGTCCCGGAGCAAACACCACATTCGTAAACGTTTTAGTAATGTAACCCGGCTTGCTGAATGTTACTGTATATGTTCCCGGAGTTGGCGTACCGGTATAAAATTCGCCGCTTACATTGGATTGTTCGGTGACGTTAACGGAAGAAATTGTAACAGTAACTCCCGGAATCGGTGTACCGCACAAACTATCCGTAACCGATCCTTCCAAATAACATGCACGCACATAATTTGGAGAGAACACAAACAAACCTTCATCAATATTCGATACAACAATTGTTCCTGAAGGAAAATAAGGGAAAACACCCCACGCGCCTTCAAACCCATTACCACTGCCATTGAACGTATCGTACCAGCCAACATTAACCATGTTGTGAGGACGCGTAATATCCGTGATTACAAATCCATCCTTGTACCAAGAAGTAACCGCCCAATTGTTTAAGATGTGCGTGTTATGCACGACAGATCCTGAATTCGGGAATTGTGATTGGATACGATCTACCTCCGTAACGCTGTTCGGGTTGGACACATCATAAGCTCCCAAATACGAATTCGTATTCTCGTCAGTGGTGAATATAAACTTACGATCATCGCTGATCCACGTGTTATGCGTGAAGTTGGTCGGTGTAGCTTGTGTAGAAATAACAACAGGATTTGCTTTGTTAGCCATGTTAACGATAGCGAAATAACCGGCGTAAATATGACCTGCATACAACGTATCATTATCCACATAACCATCGTGAACATAACCGAGATTATCATAAACACCTGCATAGGTAGGATTGTAAGGATCTGTATTCAGATCCAACACAATTGCACCACCTTGCCCGATGTTAGTTCCGAATAAATAACAGTATCCTTTGGTGGTATCGATATAAAGTGCGTGTACAGTATTTAATTGATTATTGATTGCTCCGTCACCAAAATAAAAGTGGCTGGGCAATGTTGAGCTTTGCGGTAGCGGTGATAAGTCTACGATTTGAAGCGCACCGCCTGAACCTTCCGTTGTAACGTAAGCATAATCGCCGTATACTTTAATTTCCTTCCACAAATTATCTACGTTCGGAATTTGCGTTACCACCGTTGGATTATTCGGAACAGTTACATCTACTACAATCATTCCTTGTGAATGACCGAGCAATGCATACTCATTACCTAATTCGTCGGTATAACCGCAGATATTAGCCAATGTAGTATTACCTGAATTGGGGAGTTGAGCCTGAAACGTAACATTCAGGTTTTGTGCCCATGACATGGATCCGCACAGCGTAATGCCGGCAGCCAGTAGTGCAATTTTTTTCATTCTGAAACTTGGTTGGTTGTTTTGTTTGTTTGATCGTGAATATCAGCTCTCACTTTTTTTGCTCGGGGATATTTCAAAGTACGCGAAAAAAAAAGGATTCATCAAGTACTGCGACCTCATGAATCCTAAATAATTTATGATAGTAATACTATCGTGCTAACTTCTTGGTTTCTGCTTTAATGGATTTGGCAACACTTTCATTAACCGGATACAAAGGCAAGCGCAAATAAGCAGCACACAACTTCTGTGTTTCCAGCGCCACTTTTACACCACCCGGATTTCCATCGGCAAAAAACAGCTGTGTTACCTTGAGCAAATCGTAATGCAGTTTCCGTGCTTTAACCAAATCACCTTGTAACGATGCACGAACCATTTCGGAGAATTTTGCCGGGAACGCATTGGCCACTACAGAAATCACACCGTCTGCACCTGCAGCTATTAATGGCATGGTCAGTGCATCATCACCGGAAATGACCAGAAAATCGGAAGGTTTATCTTTAATGATGGTCATGATTTGTTCCATATTACCCGAAGCTTCCTTTACTGCAACGAGTCTTTTAAAATCATGAGCCAACTTCAAAGTAGTGTCAGCAGTCATGTTCATTCCTGTTCTTCCCGGCACATTGTAGAGAATTACAGGCAACGGTGAAGCTTCTGCCACTTCTTTGTAATGCGCATAAAGCCCTTTCTGATTGGGCTTATTGTAATAAGGCGCAACAGAAAGAATACCGCTTACTCCAATCAAATCGGTTGTTTCCAATTGACGCACAACTTCCGCAGTGTTGTTTCCTCCTATTCCATACACCACAGGAACACGATTGCCTGCTATCTGCAAAGCAAACTGCAACACATCGGTTTTCTCCTGTTTCGATAAAGCCGGAGCTTCACCGGTAGTACCCATAATTACGAGGTACTCACACTTTCCTTTAATGATGTGCTCAATGATTTTTTTCAACGACGGAAAATCAATGCTGCCGTCTTTTTTAAATGGTGTTACTACTGCAACACCTGTGCCTGTGAAAGGACTTTTTGGGGAAGATTTTTTTGCTGCCATTGGCGCAAAATTACGAGGATTTAACCACGATGCTACAAGCAGTTATCAACGGGTGTGGATTATTTCGACGGAAGATATTTTAAATATTCATCACGGGAAATCATACGAGCACCTAATGATTCGAGATGTTCCGTATACACCTGACAGTCGATGATAGCGAACTGCTGCATCTGCAACAACGATATGAATGCAGCCTTGGACGCATTGGGCACGAGCGAAAACATACTTTCACCGCAAAACACAGCACCTCTCGACCCTAGCACTTTTACTCCATACAATCCACCAACTAATTCCCCGTTTTGTCGTGCTTCAACACTAAGAGCATGACCCAATTGATGAAGATGAATGTAAGCGCGCTTCATTTCTTCAGTAATCCATGTTCCTCGCTGCCCTTTACGCTTAATTCGCGCACAGTGTTCAATTACACCGGCAAAGTCCGTATTCATGGTAATTTCAAATTCACCACGGCGAATTACTTTTTGCATGGATTTAGAAACAAGGAGTTCTTGCGGGAACAAAACAAACCGCGGATCAGGACTCCACCACAAAATGGGTTGCCCTTCACTAAACCACGGGAAAATACCTGAATTGTACGCTAACAATAATCGCTCGGGACTCAGATCGCCCCCTACAGCGAGCAATCCGTCTTCATCAGCATAATTAACCGGAGGAAACGGCTCTATTGCCATTTTACGATTTATTGATCATCTGCAAATACGTATCCGTTTCACGCAAGAAGGCTTTAACACCTTTATCCTTTGTGGTTGCAAGTAACAGATCATAATCGTCCTGATACTGATCCGTCCGTCCCACTTTAAAGTGCGCACGAGAAACCGCAGTGGTGTATGTTAATACCAATGCAGATGTAAAATTGACATCAATCAAAATGTCAAATTCTTCTTCAATAAAATTCGTAATCAAATGATCTGTCGGAACTCCGGTTGGTGCGTGAGATTTTTTACTGACGAAATCGAAATCTATTTTCGAATACGAAACGTTAGGCTCTTCTTTGGTATCGTAATAAACAAGGCATTTCACCTTCTTTTTCATTTCGCGCAAATACGATACATATTTACGGATCAATTCAAACTCATCACGATCGCGGAACGAATACAAAATTCCGATTGTAACAGCCTGATCGATATTGCTGACGCGTTTTACACGCTGCAAACGAAAAGGATGCGCATTAATTTTGCGTCGTAACAGAAATGATCTTATCGCATCAAAACCTGACATGTTCCTACAGATTGATCATGTTCAACAAATCGTTTTCGGTGATGATCGGTACGCCCAACTTCTCTGCTTTCGTTCGTTTCTCCGGCCCCATATTATCACCGGCAACAAGATAGGACGTTTTGCCCGAAACAGAACCCACGTTCTTCCCTCCGTTTTGTTCAATCAGATTTTTGATTTCATCGCGCGAGCGACTGAACACTCCCGACACCACAAAAGTTTTTCCTGCAAGTGTATCTGATCGAAGACTTAACGCTTCATCAGACAATTGCATCTGTAAACCGCGCTCGGTTAAATAGTGTATTAACTCGCGATGCTCAGGATTAGAAATCCATTCCGCAACACTGCGGGCAATAACAGCACCAACCTCCGGAACATCCGCTAATTCCGCTTCACCGGCGTTTAACAAGTTACTCATGGATTGAAAGTGGTGTGCTAATTTCTTGGCAGTTGTTTCTCCGACATGACGAATGCCTAATGCAAATAGCACTCGTTCAAACGGAACCTGCTTCGATAATTCTATTCCATCCAACAAATTGTTCACCGACTTTTCAGCCATGCGATCCATCTGTAACAACTCAACGCGATGTTGACGCAACTCGTATAAATCGCGTATTTGACGCACTAATCCTTTGTCGAATAGTAATCCGATGGTTTCTTCACCCAAAGAATCGATGTTCATGGCACGACGACTCACAAAATGCTCCAGCTTGCCCTTAATTTGAGGAGGACAACCATCTTCATTCGGGCAGTAATGCAAGGCTTCACCCTCACCACGAACCAGCACAGTTCCGCATTCGGGACAGTTTGCTATGTATTGATGAGGACTAGAATCGGTGTTGCGTTTGGATAGATCAACGCCCACAATTTTGGGAATAATTTCACCTCCTTTTTCTACATAAACGGTATCCCCTTCACGTACATCCAGTTTAGAAATAATATCCGCGTTGTGCAATGAGGCCCGCTTTACGGTTGTTCCCGCTAATTGAACAGGTTCCAGATTAGCAACAGGTGTAATAGCTCCTGTACGACCTACCTGATAGGTAATTGACAACAACTTCGTGGCCACCTGTTCTGCTTTGTATTTATACGCAATGGCCCAGCGTGGCGCTTTAGCCGTGAATCCGAGCGCTTTTTGCAGTTCGTATGAATTCACTTTAACCACAACACCATCAATATCGAAGTCTAACGTTTTTCGTGCCTGCTGCCAATGCTCAATAAAGTCGAGTACTTCCTGTAAACCGTGTGCTAAACGGGTTAATTCCGGCACACGAAAACCCCAGTTGCGCGCGGCTTCCAGACTTTCCATGTGAGTAGTAAAGGGTAACGAATCGCCCAAAACACCATACAGGTAACAATCCAATTTACGCGATGCCACCACTTTCGAATCCTGCATTTTCAATGTACCCGCCGCGGAATTTCGAGGATTGGCAAGCAATGCTTCACCGGCTTTTTCTTTATCGGCATTGATCTTATTAAATGCAGTACGCGACATCAACACCTCGCCCCGAATTTCAAAATCGCCGGGAATGTTTTCGGCGGTCAACTTTAACGGAATACTGCGAATGGTGCGAATATTCGTCGTGACATCATCGCCTTGCACACCATCTCCTCGCGTAACCGCTTGCACCAGCTCGCCGTTGTTATAACGAATACCAATAGCAACACCATCGTATTTCAATTCACATACATAATCCACGGTGTCAACGCCCAACCCTTTACATACGCGCTGATCGAATTCTTCCAATTCCTCTTTACTGTATGTATTGCCCAGCGACAACATCGGAAAACGATGTTTTACGGTTTCAAATTCCTTGGTAATTCCGCCACCAACACGTTGCGATGGAGAATTGGCATCAAGAAATTCAGGAAATTGTTTTTCTAAACGAATCAATTCTTCCAGCAATTGATCGAATTCAAAATCGCTGATAACTGGTTCTGCTAATTGATAATAGCGGTAATTATGCTCTTCAATTTCTTTGGAGAGTGCCTCAATGCGCTGCTTGGCGCGATCTCGTTCATCACTGAATAAATCCATCAGATTTCTATCACTCGTTCTTTCACTTTAACGGCAGGATTGCCCTGGTAAATCCAATACGGTTCCAGATTTTTTGTGGCCACCGATCCGACAGTTAATAAACTGTGTTCTCCGCAACGAACTCCGGGACATACCACTGCCTTCGCTCCTACCCATGCACCCTGACCGATTGTAATACTTCCGGTAATTAAATCGAAGGTTGTTTTTTTATAGTTATGATTTCCGGTTAATAACATGGCGCCTTGTGAAATGCAGGCATGACTTTCAATTTTCACTTTGCACAAATTATCAATCCAGGCATGTTCGCCAATCCAAACATGATTGCCAATTTCCAACAACCATGGCGATTTAATAATCACGGATGGTTTAATGACCACACCGTTACCCACCCGAGCTCCAAACAGGCGCAGCAAAAAAATCTTGACACCGTTAACGGGAAAACGCGAATTAAAAAAACACGCCGCTACACAGTACCAGAAACCACGTTTTACAAACGAAGCTCCCGGATTGTAATCGGAGTTATCAAATTTGGATAAATCGGTTTTTCCGCGACTCATGACCTCAAAGATACACCTTGCATTGCAAATGGTATAGGCAATTTCTTACATTAGCTGTGTTTCTTATGACGCGCTATTCTATTTGTTTATTCACGATTTTTCTTCTGTTCACATCCGAACAAATTTGCTTTGCTCAAAAAAGTAAAGCGGATAGTCTTACACAAGTACTTGCCAAAAATCCGAATGACCGCAAAGTGCGACGTCAATACTATTTCGCTATTCGCAAATTGAATGCGGATAGCGCGTTAACAATCTGTAAAGAAAGACTGGCGGCGGCAGAAAAAACCGGTGATCCAATAACTATCGGCGATTGGAGCTATTATACCGGAAATGCATTAGATCATTTGCAAAAAAATGAGGAGGCAAAACCGTATTACGACAAAGCCATTTCCATTTTAAAAACACAACGCGATACGTTCAGTCTGGATGATGCGCAAAACACATACGGATATTTGTTATTACGAACAGGTGAATACAAACCTGCGCTGAAGAATTTTCAGGAAGCATTGGCATTTCGGGAATACACCAATGACACTGTCGGTAAAGCAACAGTGCTGTTGAACATGGGGTTGTTATACAACAGCATTGGCGACTACACGCAAGCGCTGGATTTGTACTTCAAGTGCGTGGCCATTGCGGAATTGTTCGAAGACAAAGATCCCGGGCTCATGGGGAAACTCATGAACAACATCGGATCGGTGTACATGAATCAAAAGAAGGATGAAGATGCGTTGAAGTTCTTTCGCAAGTCGATTTATTACAAAAGCAAAGCAGATAACAAGAAAGATCTGGCTTCAACCTATAACAACATCGGTTCCTTATACATGAATTCGAATCCCGATTCAGCCTTGTTTTATTTTGACATTGCCATGAAATTGCGGGAAGAAGCCGGTGATAAACGCGGATTGGGGATTGTCCATAAAAACAAAGGCGAAGTCTTATTGAGTTTGGGTAAACGAAAAGAAGCGAAAAATGAATTCGAATTATCGCTGAAATACCGGGAAGAAGTAAAAGATAAAGCGGGTATTGCGAGTTCATTGTTTGCATTGGGAGCAATGGCTGTTGAAGATGGCGCTGCGTCATCGGGATTGGCAATGATTCTGCGAGGCGATTCCATTGCTAAAGCGATTGGAAGTTTGTCGCATCGTTTACAAGGAGCTATTGACTTATCGAAAGCATATCGTGCGTTAGGAAAATATTCTGACGCTTTGTTTCATGCGGATGTTGCTTTGTCGTTGAAAGATTCGTTATTAAATGACGAATCCAATCGTCACAGTGAAGAAATGCGTGCGCGCTACGATATGGATCAACAAGCACGTGAACTGGAACAGCTTAAAATCGAACAACGGGAAATTGCTTTAAAATCGGAAGCGCAGCAAAACTTTTACAAGCTTTTGATCATCTCCGGTATTGTTGTAATTGTGCTTATTGTAGCCTTCTTCCTTATTCGACAGCGTGAGAACAGGAAAGCACAACAACGTTTACAATTTGCATTTGATCAGATTGAATCGAAGAACAGAGACATCACCGACAGCATCCGTTATGCAAAGCGCATTCAACAAGCCATATTGCCGGTTGACGATGCATTTCGTGTGGCTTTTCCGGGAAGCTTTGTGTTTTATCGTCCGAAAGATATCGTAAGCGGTGATTTTTACTGGTATCATCAACAAGATGAAATCAAGTTGGTTGCTGTAGCCGATTGTACGGGACACGGAGTTCCGGGAGCGTTCATGAGTGTACTGTGTTCGTCACAACTTACGGCTGTCAGTGCAGAACAAAAAGAAGTCAGTCCTGCAACCATTTTAAAACGGATTGATGACGGCATTCGTGCGCAACTCCATCAGGATGCGAATGTGGGCATGCGCGACAGTATGGACATTGCATTGTGCGCATGGAATGAACAAACACGAACCTTGACGTATGCAGGTGCCAATCGACCTATCATTTTATTCCGAAAATCCGGAGACGGCAACTTCGAATTGATAAAGCCTGTTAAAGTATCCGTTGGTGGTGATAATGACACGAACAAACAATTTGTGGAACACAAAATTGCACTGGAGCCCGGTGATGTGTTCTATTTGTTCTCCGATGGATTTGCAGATCAATTCGGCGGACCGAAAGGCAAGAAATTTAAATCGAACCAGTTCCGCAATGTGTTAAGCGAAATTGCAGGTCAGGATATAATTGCGCAAGGACAACAATTGGCAGACATATTCGACGACTGGAAAGGTCAATTCGAACAAGTGGATGATATCTGTGTAATTGGAGTTCGCGTTTAATGAAACGTGAGTTCTGCTTTCTGCATGGCTTTACCAAAGTGATCGGTATCAATACCTGTTGGAATGTTATTTTCCATCAAAAAGCTGATCACGTTTTCGGTCGGCATATTACCCGTTAACTGATCCGCAGCCATCGGACATCCGCCGTAACCTTTCAATGCATGATCGTAGCGACGACAACCGGCTTGCCAGGCAGCAGTCATTTTTTCTTTCCATGTATCGGGAGTGGTATGCAAATGCGCGCCTATCGTGAGTTGCGGAAATTCGGGAATAACAGCGCCGAACAATTGAGAAATATTTTCGGGATTTGAAACGCCTACCGTATCCGCCAGTGCAATGATTTCAATTCCCAATTCGGATAATTTTTTTGTCCAACGAATTGCAATTTCCGGATGCCATTCATCACCGTAAGGATTGCCGAATGCCATAGAAATATATACCACCAGCTTTTTATTTTTTGCAACACACATACGCTGAATGGCCTCTACTCTGCTCAACGATTTTTCGATGGTTGCATTGGTATTCCGCAGTTGAAACGTTTCTGAAATCGAAAACGGATAACCGAGGTAAGTGATTTCATCAAATGCCACCGCATCTTCAGCGCCGCGCTCGTTCGCAATAATAGCCAGCAGTTTAGAAGATGTCGCATCCAATTCCAACTGATTCAATACATCAGCCGTATCGCGCATTTGAGGAATAGCTTTAGGCGAAACAAAACTTCCGAAATCGACGGTATGAAAACCGCATTTCAAAATTGAATTGATGAGCGCCACCTTTCGGGGTGTTTCAATAAACTCATGAATTCCTTGCATCGCATCACGCGGACATTCTACTAACTGTATCATCGTTGTTGTAATCGTTGCTTTAAAATGGCTTTGTTAATTCGTTTCACCAAGCCCGGTCCTTCGTAAATGAATCCGGTGTACAATTGTACCAAACGCGCACCCGCCTCCAGTTTTTCCAGTGCATCTTGTTCGGAGTGAATACCTCCTACTCCGATAATCGGAAAACTTCCGTTCGATTTGGTGTGTAAATATCGGATGACTTCTGTAGCTCGTTTGGTCAAGGGTTTTCCACTCAATCCGCCCGCACCAATAGCTTCTACGCGTTCTTTTGCGGTAGTCAGTTTACTTCTGTCGATAGTTGTATTAGTAGCAATAACACCTGCAATTTTCGAATCCGAAACAATCGCGATAATATCATCCAGTTGCAAATCGGTCAAGTCAGGCGCAATTTTCAAAAAGATGGGTTTAGGATGCTGCATTTTGGAATTGCGTTCCTGCAGCGTGTTGAGCAATGCGGTCAGCGGTTCTTTATCCTGCAGATCGCGTAAACCGGGCGTATTCGGAGAACTTACATTCACCACAAAATAATCTACCACATTATGCAATGCATCAAAACAAACGACATAATCGTTGGTGGCTTCTTCGTTGGGTGTTACTTTATTTTTACCGATGTTGCCACCAATTAACACGTTGGTTTTTCTGTTCTTTAAACGTTGTACAGCAGCCTGAACGCCTCCGTTATTAAAACCCATACGATTGATGAGTCCGCCATCTTGCGGTAAACGAAACATACGGGGTTTATCGTTGCCCGGTTGCGGTTTAGGCGTTAACGTTCCCACTTCAATAAATCCGAAACCCAATGCGCCCAGCTCATCAAACAACAACGCATCTTTATCAAAACCGGCAGCTAGACCGACAGGGTTAGGAAATTTTAACCCCGCTACTTCCGTTACAAGAGCAGGATGTTGAATCTCGTGTGACGAGCGAACGATAGCGCTAACACCGGGAATTTTAAAGGCAAAGCGCAAGGTTCCGAATACCCAGTGGTGAATTTTTTCGGGGTCGAAAAGAAAAAAAATAGGCTTGAGCAACAACTTATACATGGGAGGCAAAGGTACGAGGGAAAAAGCAAAAAACGGGAGATAGAAAAACAGGCCGCGCACCGTTTAAACGGTGCGCGAAAGTTATAGGATTGAAGAATTAAAGTGGGAAGATGTTGGTAAATCGTTTACCGATCTACTCGTTATCTATACAATTAAACGGAAAAAATCGAAAGCCATCATCATCTTTATCCTGTTCCAAACCGTGCTCTATTCTGCAGTAATCCACATAAGACCATAAAACGGCTTGGTACTTTTTAGTTCCACCGTCTTTGTAGGTTGTGACTTTCGGAATGCACAGTGCAATGAAAACAAGGCTGAGTATGATGGTGTATTTAGTTCGGGGGGTCATGGTTGGGGGATTGGTGAACGATACCGCTGATTTCTAATAACAAAACCCGTTAGAACGGGGCTTATTGGGTGTTAGCAAACTTTAAAGTTTTATCAGTTTCAACTTCGTCATTCTATCTCATGATACAATCTCAATAAAATAAATCCCTGAGGGATCGTTTAATGAAATTTGAATTGTTGAAACAGATGTATAGTTGTAAGTAGCAACTATTCTACCAATTGCATCTCTAATAGTAATGTCAGTAGATTCGTAAACACTACCGAGATCAATTGTTAATTCACCCACCGATGGATTTGGAAATACTCTGATCACATTGTCAATGGTATTTTGCAAGAGCCCAACGGATACTATTGCAACACAAGCGGATGTGTCAACACATCCATTTTCCGAGATTGCTACCGCGTAGTTGCCATTAACCGTTGCGCTAAAAGTTTGCCCTGTTTCTCCACTAATCGATGCATAGTTATTATTACAATCTAACCACTGATAGCTAGCTTCGGAGTTTTTTGCAGTAATAGTTAGCCCCGAAATTGAAGTAGTGTTGTCTGATACAGAGTTGATGGTCAAATTCAGGGTAACCAGCGAATCGCATCCTGCTGCATTTGTCAAGGTAGTCGTGTATATTCCACTTGTGTTGTACGTAGTGGAGTTTGCAGGCCAGGTGTTGCTATAACATGCAGTTTCTGTTTGTGAACCTGTGTTTGGTGCACATTGACTCAATTTTTGCACAAAAACATCATCAGCTCCTCCGGAAGCAAGGCTAGCTGTTTCTGTTCCCGGGTCGAAATCAACTGTTCCTTGGAAAATGCCGGTGGTGTAGACATTTCCTGCAGCATCCACGGTGTTGGATATTCCGACATCATCTCCAACGTCCACAAAAGATATTGCCCATTCAAAGCTTTGGGCATTTAACCCTACTGAAAAAAGTATGGCAATTGCAGTGATCAACTGTTTTTTCATTATTTCCTATTTACATTAATGTTTGCGAATCAAGTCACAAATGTGAATTTCAATTTCGTCTTCCCACAATTGTCCGGGGCTATGCGGGAGAACCGCGTGTGATCCACTCGTTACTCATACTGATACGTTTTCTAAGTAATCATAAAACAGCTTCAGTAAGTTCAACTGGATCTTTGTTTTCATAATGTCGTCAAATTTAATCATTATTAACCTAATCAACAGAAACCAAATCTTGGTTGATTGGCTTGTGCGAAACGAAGTTCACGAACACTATAAATAAGCAATAGTGAGTAATTGCAAATGTGCTTACACCTGTGTGATGGCTATTTTCTTCTGTTAAGCTTTTCTTTCGCTGTGTCCACTAAATAATAAACCATAGGAACTAAAAACACAGTCAAAATTAGGGATGATAGAAGTCCACCAATGATTACCCAAGCAAGACCGTTTTTCCATTCGGCTGCTGTTCCTGTTGCCATTGCGATAGGAAGCATTCCAACAACCATTGAAAGCGTTGTCATTAAAATAGGTCGCATACGACCTTTCCCAGCAATGACTAAGGCTTCTTTGAAATGTTTACCTTCTGCTTTTAATTGATTAGTAAAATCGACAATTAGAATAGCGTTTTTTACCACTAAGCCCATTAGCATAATTAAACCCAATAAGGCGAATAAACTTAAATTG
>CALJIF010000080.1 GCA_937974275.1 uncultured Flavobacteriales bacterium | reverse complement strand
CCGGAGTTTTTTGAAATATTCGAGGCGTGCCAGAATTTAGATATGGCTGTGTTTATTCACCCGTGGGAAATGATGGGTGAAGAGCACATGCAGAAGTATTGGCTGCCTTGGTTAGTAGGTATGCCTGCTGAAACTTCACGTGCCATTTGCTCCATGATTTTTGGCGGCATTTTCGAAAAACTTCCCCGACTGCGTGTTGCTTTTGCGCATGGTGGCGGATCTTTCCCTTCCACTGTAGGTCGCGTGCAACACGGATTTGATTGTCGTCCCGATCTTACTGCAATGGACAATAACGTACCACCAAGAAATTACATTTCAAAATTCTGGATTGATTCGTTGGTGCATGATGCCAAAATGCTTGATTTTGTCGTCGACCAATTCGGACCGGAACGTGTTGCATTGGGCAGTGATTATCCGTTTCCATTAGGCGAAAACATTCCCGGAAGTTTGATCAACTCCATGGACTGGTCGGGTGAAAAAAAATCGAAAGTACTGAGTGGCTCGGCCTTGGAATGGCTAAATATGAAGGAAAGCGACTTTATCTGAGCAATCTGTAACTTTCAGAGGGTTGCTACGTCTTATTGCCGAGCGGTAATAATCGATGATAAAAAATCGCGTTAATACCTGAAGCCCACTACCTTTGCACCGGCAATGAAATTTTATTCCGCCTTCTTTCAATCCATTTTCCGAACTCACACAGCTCGAGGTTTGCTGGTGCTGCTTCTGGTATTCGGGTTTTCCAAAGAGGTAACTGCAGGGGCTGTTAAAGGCATTATCCGCGATTCGCTGGGAGAACCTTTGCCCTATGTAGCAGTAGTTGTAAAGAATACTTCCTACGGCGTAAATAGTGCGCTCAACGGCGCCTACTTTCTGGAACTAAAGCCCGGAAAACATACGCTCGTTTTTACTCAACTTGGTTTTCAGACATTAGAAAAGAGCGTCACAATTACCGACAATAAAGTAGTCGTGATGGATATTGTGATGAAACGTGAAGCTCGCGAATTGGGCACCGTAGTAATTAAGGCCAAAGGTGATCGTGATAAAGGGAAAGAGATCATGAAACAAGTGATCGATAAACGGAATATGTATTGGGAAGGAGTACAGAATTATCAGTGTACCACGTATCAGAAATCATCACTGGAAAAAGTATTGCTCGATAAATATGCCGCAGATACGATCAAACCTCAGCCCACGCCATCCGATTCGTTAAAATCAGAAGAGAAAAAACGAAAGAAAAAGAAAAAGAGTTCGGACACACTGCAGGCGGAACCGAAAAAGGATCTTGAAGCTGAGATTGCACAGAAGCGGTTAAACTTAATTGAATCCTATTCGATCACTTATTTCCAACGTCCTGTCGCATTCAAGGAAAGTATTCTCGCTTATAAAGATTACGCCGACTACAAAAAGTTTACCGGTGGCGGAGGTGTTTCAAGAGGATTTGAATACGGTGAACATGAAATTGCACCGGTAATTTATTACTCCAGCAATCCGTATCTTTTAATTAGTGATGCTCAAAGTACAGATTTCAATTTTTATAAAAATCAAATTGATGCGCCGGCTTTGTGTTCTCGTCCTTTGCTCTCCCCTGCTGCATCTACGGCATTTTTAAGTTATCGCTTCGACTGGCTTTCTACTTTTGTTTCGGAAGGTAAAACCATTCACAAAATTGCAGTAAACCCGCTGTTTAAAGATGACGCACTCTTCAATGGTGTTCTATTCATCGAGGATAGCACCTGGGCTATCGTGTCTGTTAATCTTAGTATTAATCCGAACGTGTTGTTGTACGCAAAGGACTTTTCAGTGATTATTGATTACAAAGAAGTACAACCCGGAATTTATCTTCCCGTTCGTCGCGAATTTTTGTACACCATTCGAGAAGGCAAATACAATATCATTGGCAATGCGCGAATTGATCATTCAGACTATCAAGTAAACACTACGTTTCCGAAAAATTTATTCAATGATGAAGTTAAACGATATGAAGTGGACGCTTTTGATAAAGACAGCGCTTACTGGGCTTCACATCGTACGATTCAACTCGACGAAAAAGAAATCAAATACATCCACAACATGGATAGTCTTGCAGCCTATTATTCCAGCCCCGAATACCTGGCCAAGCGCGATTCCAGTTTTAACGAAATTAACATATGGAGCTTTCTTCTTAACGGCGTGGGGCACAGAAATCGGGTGCGAGGAACGGAATGGTACATCGAGCCTCTTATCGCGCAAATAGTTCCTTTCGGTATCGGAGGTTATCGTCACCGACTTGGCGGTTATTATAACAAAGATTTTGATAACGGCATGACGCTGGAAACAACAGGACACGTCGATTATGGTTTCACGAACAGAGACATCAGAGGAAAAGGCGGAGTTGGATTAACTTATATGCCATTAAAGTTTGTGCGAACATTTGTACGATTCGGCGACTACTACGACATGATCAACAACTTTTCATCGTTAGGCACGGTCTTCAGTAGAAGCAATTGGATACGATGCAAAGAGTTCAGTGTTGCACAACGCATGGAAATTACCAATGGCTTGTTTGGTGAACTAACATTTGAATACAGCGATCAATTTCCCATCACCTCCATGCAGCTGGAGCAATGGTCCAATCAGTTGTTTGGCGCTACAAATACACCTACAGATTTTAATCGTTACGTAAAAACTGAATTTCGACTTGAATTAAAATATCGCTTCCGTCAGAAATACATCATTAAGAAAAACCGAAAAATTATTTTAGGCTCGAAGTATCCTGAAATTCGGATGTTGTGGAGAAAAGGAGTACCAACCTTATTCGGCAGCGAGGTGAATTTCGACTATATAGAATTTGGCAGCGCCGACGAAATGAAGTTCGGACGATTCGGAACAAGTGCGTGGAATGTGCAAGCCGGTGCGTTTGTCAATAAAAGAAATTTACGTTTACTGGAACACAAATACTTCAGAGGTTCGGACGTACTTATATTTTCTGATCCGATGCGTTCGTTCCAATTATTAGGTCCAACATTAAGCACCGCTGATGCATTTTTACGAATCAATTACATTCATCACTTTGAAGGTGCTTTTGGCAGTAAGGTTCCATTAATCAGTAAACTTAAAATTACATCTGCTGTGGGTGGCGGAACCTTGATGATTCCAAGTCAGGGATTCTATCACCAAGAGGTTTATGTCGGCTTGGAGCGTATTTTCCGCATCAAAAAACAATTGTTCCGTTTTGGTGTATTTGCCGTTACCGCCGACAACACACTGTCCAAGGCCAATATAACCTACAAATTCGGCGTTAGCTTCTACAATTCCTTCACCCGACGCTGGAGTTATTAAAGCGTTGTATTTCCTGTCATTTCGTAACTTTGCATCCCGGCTGACGGATATCATTGAACCGCGTAACAATTACTACAATTGTTCCGGTTGGAAAACTAAGGGTCAACGGGCAACATTATGAGTGACGCTATCAAACACGAATGCGGCATTGCCCTTATTCGTTTACTGAAGCCGTATCAGTATTACATCGACAAATACGGCACACCTCTTTATGGTTTAAACAAGCTGTATCTCCTGATGGAGAAGCAACACAATCGCGGCCAGGACGGCGCAGGTGTCGCTACCATCAAATTGGATGTACCGCCCGGAACGCGCTATATCAGCCGTTATCGCTCCACTGCTCCGTCTGCCATCAAAGATATTTTCGGAAAAATCAACGATAAGTTTGCGGAAGCGCATCGAAAAAATCCGGAACGACTGAAAGATGCGGAGTGGTTGAAAAAACACGTTGCGTTCTCCGGGGAATTATTGCTCGGTCATTTGCGTTACGGCACATATGGAGGAAACAGCATCGAACAATGTCACCCGTTTTTGCGTCAGAACAATTGGATTACGCGCAATTTAGTAGTTGCCGGCAATTTCAATCTAACCAATGTCGATGAACTCTTCGGTCATTTGGTAGAATTGGGACAACACCCGAAAGAAAAAGCCGACACCGTAACCGTAATGGAAAAAATCGGACACTTCCTGGATCGTGAAGTGGAACGTTTATTTGGTGTACATAAAGCAAAAGGCCATTCCAATTTGGAAATCACCGATCTCATTGCTCGTGATTTGGATTTGCAGCAGATATTGAAAGATGCGGGTAAAAAATGGGATGGTGGTTATGCCATGGCAGGAATGGTTGGACATGGTGATGCTTTTGTGTTGCGTGATCCGAACGGAATTCGTCCTGTACATTGGTACGCGGATGGTGAAGTTGTAGTAGTAACATCAGAGCGCCCGCAAATTCAAACAGCTTTCAATGTTCCGGCAGAAGCTATTAACGAGTTAACTCCGGGATGCGCGCTAATCATCAAGAAAGACGGCACATTTGCAGAGAAGCGCGTACGTACACAGAAAGAAAAGAAATCGTGTTCTTTCGAACGGATTTACTTCTCGCGTGGAAACGATAAAGACATCTATCAGGAACGCAAAAACTTAGGTCGTCAGTTAACACCAACAGTATTGAAAGCTGTCGATTTCGACTTGAAGAATTCTGTATTCTCTTTTATCCCGAATACTGCAGAAGTTGCGTTTTACGGATTGGTGGAAGGATTGCACCATTATCTCAATACGGTGAAGCGTCATAAAATATTAACGATGGGTCATGTTGCTGATCCGGAGTTGAGCGAGATTTTAAATATGCAGCCGCGTATTGAGAAAATTGCATTGAAAGATGCCAAGTTGAGAACGTTCATCACCAGCGATTCGCAACGTAACGATATGGTATCGCATGTGTACGATACTACCTACGGAGCTGTTCAGCAAAATGATAACCTGGTTGTACTCGACGATTCCATTGTACGTGGAACTACTTTGAAGCAAAGTATTCTACGCATTCTCGACCGACTCGGGCCCAAGAAAATTGTTGTTGTTTCTTCAGCGCCGCAAATTCGCTATCCGGACTGTTACGGTATCGACATGGCTAAAATGGGCGATTTTATTGCGTTTCAGGCAGCTGTTGAATTGATTCGCGAAAACAATATGGATGAAATCTTGGATGAAGCATACGCTAAAGCCAAAGAAGAAAATAAGAAGCAATCGGAATCCATTACGAATATCGTGAAGCAAGTTTATAAGCCTTTCGATGCTGAGCAGATTTCACTGAAGATTTCCAAATTGCTAACTCCTGAAGATTCAAAAGCGGAAGTACAGATCATTTACCAATCTATAGAAGGCTTGCACAATGCGTGTCCGAACAATACCGGTGATTGGTATTTCACAGGAGATTATCCAACTCCTGGAGGCAATCGTGTTGCGAATAAAGCATTCATCAATTACATGGAAGGTAAAAACGTACGGGCGTATTAATCACCAATTGTGACGTCAAGCTTCTGAATTTTTGTATATTGCGTATAGGCAAACCCCTATGCGCATGAAACAAACGTTACTTTCTATTGGTGGAATGCTATGGTGTCTATTCACTTTTGGACAGACTTTCAATTCCTCTACTACAGCAAATATCACTGACAACAATTATTGTTTCGTTCCAATAACGGTTTCAGGATTGCCTGCTGTAGCCGATACCGCATATGGACTTTGCTCTGTTTGTGTCAATATTACACATACTTATACCGGCGACTTAGACTTGTATCTGATATCTCCAACCGGCGATAGCATGCGTTTGGTAAATAACCAAGGCGGTGGTGGAGACAATTTCACGAACACTTGTTTCATTATGTCTGCAACGGTGCAAATCAATAATCCCAACATGGCAATTCCTCCGTTTACGGGAAATTATTTGCCTGAAGTCAGTGTCAATAATTTTAATCAAGGTCAGAATCCCAATGGTGTGTGGAGATTCGGAGTTCAGGATGAAGCTCCCGGTGATATCGGAACAATTAATTCGGTGTCCTTAACTTTTTGTGCAAATCCTCCCGTTGATCCACCGATCATGTTTGGACCTTGTAGTATCAACAATGGAGGAGGTTGTTATTGTCCCGATAGCACGCAAAACTGTTGGTTACTTCCTGATATGACCGCTTCCGGCGACATCATCGCCAACCAACATGTGGAGTATCCGGGAAGAATTGAGTTAAGTAATGCTACACCAAATATTGGTTGGGGACCTATGGAAATTCGTGGCTCGGGTAATTGTTGGTGCGATACAGTTCCGGTTAGTTGTACTACAACTGTTTGTCCGAATGGAGATGCCCCAACACAACAATTGCTACAACGCCTTTACCGTAAAAATGGAAATCAAATTACTTACGTGGATACACTCACACCGGGACGCATGAGTTTACACCCGACACACGGTCACATTCACGTAAACAATTGGTCGGAATTTACATTACGCACACAAGACCCTAATGAACCTAATGCGACGTTATGGCCGATAGTAGGCAGAGGTTCGAAAGTAAGTTTCTGTTTAATTAATCTTGGAGATTGTACCAACAACTATGGTTACTGCCGGGATACGTTGAACAATCCGATAACCATGAATGACATTCCTAACGCACCATTTGGTCATGTCAGCGGTTGTGGCACCGAGCAAGGAATTTATACCGGTATGCTGGATATATACAGTATCGGTTTACCCGATATGTATATTGATTTGGACGACGTTTGTAACGGCAATTATTACATCGTTTCTATTACCGATCCGGATAATAATTTCTTCGAAACCAATGACAACAACAACTGGACAGCAGTGCCCGTAACGCTCACGATGCAATCTACTGCCATCACTTCCGGATTTAACATGTCTCAATCAGGAAGCACGGTAATCTTCAGCAACAACAACACTGATTTAATCAGTTACGTTTGGGATTTTGGTGATGGTAATATCGACAGCACTTCCAATCCTGTTACACATACTTATTCAACACCGGGCACATATACTGTAACACTTACACAAGTAAACGGATGCGGCACATACACATCAACGCAAGTAATTACAATAACGGGCATTGGTGAAACAGAACACTTTAATGAACAGCTATTACAAGTATTTCCAAATCCGGCAACGGATGTTGTTACGTTGCAAGGAATAAAACCGGACAACGGAAATCTGATGATTGAAATCTACACTTCAACAGGTCAGCTTGTGTATTCTCGTAGTGAAAACAATTCCGGCATTGGCGCTTATTCAATTTCATTAAACCTGGTGTCTGCGGGCATGTCGGAAGGTGCATATATCTTAAAAGTTTCAACTACGGAACATTATGCCGTGCGGAAACTGATCATTCAACAACAGTAACTAAACACAATTAAATTATTAGCAAATGATGAAACTAATCCGAAACTCGCTCTTTGCTGCAAGTGCCGTAATCGGCATATCAGCAATGGCACAAACAACAATACCCTTTAGTTATACGGGTAGCACGCAATCGTACACCGTACCTCCCTGCGTTTTTCAAATCGATGTTATCGTAGATGGAGCCCAAGGGTCGCCCGGAAATCCTGGTGGAGCCGGCGGACTTGGAGGTCGCGTACAAGGTACACTTGCCGTTAATCCCGGAGATGTATTGTACATCAATGTTGGTGGGCAGAATGGTTTTAACGGTGGAGGGTTATTTGGTCCTGGAGGCCCAAACGTCTCCGGTTCAGGCGGTGGAGCATCAGACATTCGTCTTAATGGAACAACTATTAATGATCGTGTGGTAGTGGCCGGAGGCGGTGGCGGCGGATGTGGTGCGACTCAAGGAAGTTGCTCAAGCGGGCCTTCCGGAATTGGTGGGCCCGGTGGTGGACTTAATGGATCTAATGGATTCGCCGGTGGTGGCTGCAGCGCCGGAGGTAATGGAGGTGGTGGTGGCAACCAAAGTGTTGGCGGAGTAGGTGGTACAGGGAATAGCAATTGTAGTACAACAGGAGGAACAGGTCAATTTGGTGGTTTAGGTATCGGCGGTAATGGTGGTAATGGAGTAATCGGATGTGGAGGCTTTACAGGCTCAGGTGGCGGTGGTGGTGGCGGTGGTTATTTCGGCGGTGGCGGCGGTGGTGGCGGTGCCGGCGGTGGTGGCGGCGCGTGGTCAGGTGGCGGCGGAGGCGGCGGATCGTCCTATTTAGGTACACTAACTTCTGCAACAACAACACCGGGTACACGCTCAGGCAATGGGAGCGTAACTTTAATTATACCTCCGGCAGGCTCTCCTCCTGCTTCGCCGGCAGCGATTGCAGGCAACGCCTCTGCGTGTGAAAATGAAATTGGTCTTATCTATTCTATTGCATCTGTTCCTCTCGCAACATCTTACACCTGGACAACACCTGCAGGAACCGTAATCACCAGCGGACAAGGAACAACTTCTATTTCTGTTATTGCAGGTTCTACATCAGGACAAATCACTGTTACCGCTGACAACTCTTGCGGATCTAGTGCGCCTGCTACTTTCAACTTAACTATTAATGCATTACCAAACATCACTACTTCTGCCGCTGCAGGTTCTATCTGCGCCGGACAGTCAGATACATTGTTTGCTTTCGGTGGTGTGTCCTATGTTTGGAATACCGGTGGTACAAATGCTACTGAAATCGTTACGTTAACCAGCTCCAATACATTTACTGTTACAGGTACCGATAATAACGGTTGTACGAATACTGCTACAGTTAGTGTTAACGTGTATGCGCTGCCAACTATCACTGCAACTTCTTCGGCAGGAACAATTTGTGCCGGTGATGCTGACACATTGAACGCAGGTGGTGCTCTTACTTATGCATGGAGCTCAGGAGGAAACACAAACATGGAAATTGTGAATCCTGCAACGACAACTACATACACAGTTACAGGAACGGATGTTAACGGTTGTTCCGATAACGCTACCGTTACGGTTAACGTCAATCAACTTCCCGTTGTAAATCTCGGCAATGATGTTTCTTCCTGCGCTACGGCTGTTGTGCTGGATGCTCAGAATGCCGGCTCAACGTTTATGTGGAGTTCAGGTGCTACTGCTCAAACAGACACCATCGCTACTTCAGGTACTTACTATGTTGATGTTACCGATGCTAACGGATGTTCTTCTTCCGATACCATCAACGTAAACATCAACGCTAATCCTGTGATCGCTCTTGGTGATGACACTACACGTTGTGGTGGTGGCGTTACTTTAGATGCACAAATTGCAGGTGCTACTTACTTGTGGAGCGATAACTCTACTGCACAAACATTAACCGTTACTACTTCAGGTACGTACTTCGTTACCGTTACAGATGCTAACGGTTGTATAGGTGCTGATACGATCAATGTTACCATCAATTCAATACCTACAGTAACTGCTACTGCATCTGCTACTACTGTTTGTACGGATGATGCGAACGTAACATTAACAGGAAGTCCTGCAGGCGGCACATGGAGTGGTCCCGGTGTTACAGGAAACAGCTTCGATCCTTCGGTTGGTATTGGAGCACAAACACTCACCTACTCCTTCACTGACGCCAATGGTTGCGGTGATGTAGCTGCGGTTACTATTAACGTCAGTGCTTGTACAGGAATTAACGAAAACAACAATGCCATAAGTGTTGTTGTATTTCCGAATCCGGCTTCTGAAGTAGTGTTTGTTTCTTCAGCAACAACTCAAGCGATTAACGTTGTAGTTTATGACATTGCAGGTAAACAAATCAACGTACCAACACAACTTGTACGTGACGGTGTTGTTGAAATCAATGTACAGGGGCTTACTAACGGCACTTATTTTGTTTCGGTAGAAATCGGAACAAACAGAACAACACAATCCGTTATTATTGCACGCTAATAATAGTCTAACAATAAACAATAAAGGCGATTCATGTGAATCGCCTTTATTGTTTTGCTTGTTTGTAGATTGGAACCGTTGAGCAAGGTTCTCCATACATGATGCTCTTCACTATTGGTCGTAATCTATACGTCAACTCCAAATACGCGGTTTTAGGAACGGGCTTATCACCACACCCTTTAATAACAACGCGTGCATCGTTATATTCCGCAATGTCCAACTGCTGCACCACTTCATGCATAATGACGGTGTTTAGTTTTTCTTCATCTCCAAACACAACTTGCTTCGCATAAGGCTGCAATGCTGACGCTAAAAGCATCCAGGCCCAATCCGGAATAATAGCGTCGGTGGAGCACATCACCGCTACATAATGATCTTGATACCGAGTCCAATCGTGTTGCTTCACGAACTCTCTAAAATCCTTTTCACGTAAAATCAATCCTTGGAACAACTGATCTTGAATATCAATAACAGTGCGCGTTCCGGTCGGATATAATTCGCCCAAATCAATGGTGACCAATCCGCTTTGCGCAACTTTATTTACTATTTCATCCATGCCCTGAACATTACATAAAACCAAGTTCCAACTGCGCAACTTCACTCATCATTTCTTTCTCCCACGGTGGCTCAAAAGAAATTTCTACCGTAGCAGATTTAACACCTTCCAATTCCTTAATCTTTTGCTCTACCTCAGCAGGCAGCGACTCCGCTGCAGGACAGTTGGGTGAAGTAAGTGTCATCACGACCTTAACGTCCTTATCATCGTTCACGTTAATTTCATAGATCAATCCCAACTCCCAGATATCCACAGGAATTTCAGGATCGTAACACGTTTTGATCGCATCAATCACCGACTGCGCAAAACCCGCATCTTTAGCTATTATCATTGCCGGCATAACCTACGATTTTAAAGTTGCTCCTAATGCCAAAGCATCAAGTTTCATTTGTTTGACCATTGCAGCTAAGCCATTCGCTCGCGTTGGAGACAAATGAGATTTTAATCCTATTTGTTCGATAAAGTTTAATGGTGCTTTTACAATTTCATCTGCATCATGCCCGGATAAGACCCGTATCATTAACGCAACAATACCTTTTGTAATGATCGCATCACTGTCCGCTTCGAAAAACACTTTACCGTCCTTCACATACGAATGCAGCCACACTTTACTCTGACAACCTTTTATAATACGATCATCTGTCTTCAAACTTTCATCCAGCGATTTCAATGTCTTTCCCATATCAATAATGTATTGATACTTATCATCCCACTGATCGAACATCTCAAACTCCTCGACAATCTCTTGCTCGGTCGCTGCAATTGTATTCATCACTTCAACATTTTTATTGCCTTTTTCAAAGCTGCAATTAATACGTCAACTTCTTCTATCGTATTGTAAACACCAAAAGACACGCGCACCGTTCCCGGCACATTAAAACGCTCCATTAACGGCTGCGTGCAATGATGTCCCGTTCTAACGGCTATTCCCTGCTGATCGAGAATGGTTCCAATATCGAACGGATGTGTTCCTTCTACTACGAAAGATATTACTCCCGCATTGTCATTTGCTTCACCAATAAAACGTATGCCATCAATCGACTTGAGCAGCGTTCGGGCATATGTATGCAGCTTCATTTCGTGTTGTGAAATAGCTTCCATGCCAACTTCTGTCACAAACTTAATTGCAGCCCCTAACCCGATAGCACCCTCAATATTTGGAGTTCCCGCTTCAAACTTCAAAGCACCGTTCACATATTCAGTATGATCAAATGCAACCGTCTTTATTATTCCGCCTCCGGTTTGATACGGCGTCATTTCATTCAACAAATCACCTTTTGCATAAAGCACACCGATACCTGTTGGGCCATACATCTTGTGACCGGAGAAAACATAAAAGTCGCAATCCAACGCGCGCACATTTATTTGCATATGGGGCACTGCCTGCGCTCCATCTACCAAAACGGGAACATCACACGCTTTAGCCATGCGCACTATCGCTTCAATGGGATTAATCGTTCCCAAAGTATTCGACACATGCGTAATCGCCAGCATTTTCGGACGCTGCTCTAACAGTGAATTCAGATGCTTCAAATCCAAAGTGCCATCGTCCAAAACCTGCACTACATTTAACTGCGCACGAAACTTCTCACACAACACTTGCCATGGCAAAATATTAGAGTGATGCTCCATTCCTGTTATGACAACAGTATCACCTTCGCGAAGTCGCGGTGACAAAAACGAGTGCGCAACAAGATTGATACTCTCTGTTGTTCCGCGAGTAAAAACAATTTCCTGTGCACTTGACGCACCAATAAACTCTGCGACGCTTTCACGTGCTTGCTCGTATGCAGCGGATGCTTCCTGACTTAATGAATGAACGCCCCGATGAATATTGGCATTACACGCAGTATAGTACTCTACAAGCGAATTGATCACTGCGCGCGGCTTCTGTGTAGTTGCGCCATTATCGAAATACACCAACGGCTTACCGTGCACCGTAACCGAAAGGATCGGGAATTCTGCACGAAGCTTTTGTACATCGAATAGCGACTTCACACCTGCTTCCATCTTAATTGAAAAAATGATCTAGTCTGTTCTCAACATACGCGCGAATGGCATCGTTCGGAACATTCGTAACTACTTCTTCTGCAAATGCACGTACCAACAATTTTCTTGCAGCCGCCTCACCAATACCACGGGCGCGAAGATAGAATAACGCATCCTCATCCATACGACCAGTTGATGTTCCGTGCGAACACTTTACATCATCGGCATAAATTTCCAACTGCGGCTTCGTGTTAATCTGCGCATCATCGCTTAACAAGATGTTACGATTCGTTTGATAGGCGTTTGTTTTTTGCGCATCACGACGCACAAAAATCTTTCCGTTAAAGACGCCCAGCGATTTGTCATCCAGAACACCTTTATATAACTCGTTACTCATACAATTCGGAATCGCATGATCAACTATGGTATGATGGTCTGCAACGCGCTGACCATTCAACATGGTTAAGCCAAACAGATGCGCTTCGGCATGTGATTCAGAAAATCGGATATTCAAATTATTCCGAACCCATGCTCCGTCTAACGTAAATGTATACGTTCGATAGTTGCTGCCCTTTTGTGTCACCGCATTAACAGTATTCATCTGATGACCAACTTGTCCTTCCAATTGCATGCGGTAGTGATCGACTATCGCATTTTGATGTACGACAACTTCGGTTAATGCATTGGTGAACGTTTTTACAGGCCCTAACGTTTCAAACGACTCCACAATTTCGATCTGAGCATCACGCTCTATCACGAATAAATTACGTGGATGACTTACAGCGGCAACTTCATTTGTTGAAATATGTAACACGTGAATACCAACTTCGGACTGCACATTCTTATCTACGTGAATAAAAACACCGCCTTTATTTAAAGCATTATTCCATAATACAAATGGATCAGCAGAAGTTCCGTTAACAGCGTTATAATACTCGCGTGCAACAGCATCTGAAACAACAGCATCTGCAATCGACTTCACACGAACACCTGCAGGCAGTCGATCCAACTTGGACAAATCTTCTCGCAACTCACCGTTCACCACAACAGCCAAAGCAGAACCCGGTTGTAATACCATAAGCGTTACCGCTTCAGGTTTTATTTCCAGCCCAACACGTGCTTGTGCAACATGAGGTTGTTTAAAAAGTGCAGCCGGATTGATGTATTTATAATCTTCCCATTTGCGATCAGGAATACCTTTTTCTCGCAAAGTTGCCATGGCTTCGCGACGCAATGCAGCATCACCATATAAGGATGGCAACTCTTGCTCAAAGTGAGCAGTAAGTCGCTCTACCGGCGATTGATTGATAACTAAGCTCATATCGCAACGGATGTTTCTGCTTTAATCCAATCGTAACCTTTTTCTTCCAGCTCTAAAGCCAATTCCTTCGGTCCCGACTTTACAATTTTGCCCTGATACAATACGTGAACAAAATCAGGCACGATATAATCGAGCAAACGCTGATAGTGTGTTACCACAATAAACGAACGTTCAGGGCTGCGCAATTGATTTACACCATTCGCAACAATACGAAGCGCATCAATATCTAAACCGGAATCGGTCTCGTCCAGAATACACAACTTAGGTTCCAGCATTGCCATTTGGAAAATCTCGTTGCGCTTTTTCTCGCCACCGGAAAAACCTTCATTCACGGAACGATTAGCCAATTTACCATCCAACTCTACCAGCTTTTGTTTCTCTTTCACTAAAGCCAAAAACTCTTTCGGTTCGATCGGATCCATGTCTCTGTATTCACGAATTTCGTTGATCGCAGTTTTCAAAAAGTTGATGTTGCTCACACCCGGAATTTCGATCGGATATTGAAACGCGAGGAATAATCCTTCACGTGCGCGATCTTCAGGAGAAAGATCTAACAAGTCTTTACCATTGAACAACACTTCTCCTCCTGTTACTTCATAATCTTCACGACCGGCCAACACAGAAGCCAGTGTGCTTTTTCCTGATCCGTTAGGACCCATGATCGCATGTACTTCGCCCGGTTTTACTTCGAGATTAAGTCCGCGAAGAATTTCTTTCCCTTCAACAGAAGCTTGCAAATTTTTTATTGAGATCATTATTATTTGAGTATTAAGAATTTTTTGAAAACACGTTTGTTGTAGTCCCTATCCTACAGATCCTTCCAGTGAAACGCTGAGTAATTTTTTCGCTTCAACCGCAAATTCCATCGGCAACTGATCCAATACTTCACGGCAATAACCATTCACGATTAAACCAATTGCTTTTTCAGTGTCGATACCGCGTTGGTTGCAATAAAAAATTTGATCCTCACCAATTTTAGATGTTGTTGCTTCATGCTCCACAACTCCGGTCTTGTCATGAATTTCGATGTACGGAAATGTATGCGCGCCGCATTGATCGCCCATCAACAAGGAGTCGCACTGCGAAAAGTTTCGCGCATTCTTTGCACCTTTCGCAATACGCACCAATCCGCGGTAACTGTTATCACTTTTACCTGCTGAAATCCCTTTTGAGATAATCGTGCTGCGCGTATTTTTTCCAAGATGGATCATCTTCGTGCCGGTGTCGGCCTGCTGCATATTGTTGGTTACGGCAACGGAATAAAATTCACCGATACTGTTATCGCCTTTAAGAATCACGGATGGGTATTTCCAGGTAATTGCAGATCCGGTTTCTACTTGAGTCCACGAAATTTTTGAATTCGCCTCTAAACAAATTCCACGCTTCGTTACAAAGTTGTAGATGCCACCTTTACCATCTTTATCGCCGGGATACCAGTTTTGCACGGTAGAATATTTCACCTCAGCATCACGATGAGCAACAATTTCTACTACTGCTGCATGCAACTGATTTTCGTCGCGCTGCGGTGCCGTGCATCCTTCGAGATAACTCACATAAGCTCCTTCATCAGCAATAATCAATGTACGTTCGAACTGGCCGGTTCCTGCCGAGTTAATGCGGAAATATGTACTCAATTCCATCGGACATCGAACGCCTTTCGGGATATAACAAAATGATCCGTCACTAAAAACTGCTGCATTTAACGCCGCATAAAAGTTGTCGGTGAATGGCACAACACTTCCCATATACTTCTTCACCAATTCCGGATGTTCTTGCACGGCTTCACTGAATGAGCAGAAAACAATTCCTTTCTCCGCCAATACTTCTTTGAATGTTGTTTTAACGGATACAGAATCAATAACAGCATCAACTGCAATTTTTGATTCCATACCCACCAAACGCTTTTGCTCTTCTAATGAAATACCTAACTTTTCGAACGTCTTCAACAATTCAGGGTCCACTTCATCAAAACTATTGACAGTAGCTTTCTTCTTCGGAGCTGCATAATACGAAATGTCCTGAAAATCTACTGAATTGTAATGCAGGTGCGGCCAGTGTTTAGGCTCAGTCATGGTTTGCCAATGACGAAAAGCTTTCAAACGATATTCCAGCAACCATTCCGGTTCGTTCTTCTTTTGCGAAATAAACTTAACGATCTCCTCGTTAAGTCCTTTCGGCGCAAACTCGGTGTCAATATCGCTTACAAATCCGTATTTGTATTCGGAAGCAATATGCTCTTCTAAAATTTGATTTTTCTCTTCCATAACTATTACACCGAAAAACTCTCTCCGCATCCGCACGTGCGCGACGCATTTGGATTATTAAATACAAAACCCTTCCCGTTCAATCCGCCGGTGAAATCCAGTTCCGTCCCCACGAGATACAAGAAGCTTTTCTTGTCTACTACAATTTTTATCCCTTTGTCCTCAAACACCTGATCTGTTGGCAACAACTGATTGTCGAACTCCAACTTGTAGGAAAGTCCGGAACATCCTCCGCTGTCCACTCCGACACGAATGAAGGTGTCTCCGGGTTTGTTTTCCTCCGAGATTAACTCAATTGCTCGGGCTTTCGCCGCATCTGTAACCGTAATCATGTTGATTTTCAGTTGATTAAACACTATTCTTATTTAGATTTAATCTAAATCCAATGCAAAAATACCTACTTTTTGGTATTCCAACAATGATATTAACACAGTTTGGTGCTTTTTATTGAAAGAGTCGACCGAAGCAACTTTACCTTTGCGCCATGTTCGAAAATAAAGGCACTACAGATATTAGTCAGCTCGGCGAGTTTGGGCTTATCAAACATCTCACGGAATCAATCGAATTGGTTAATCCGCAGACCATTAAAGGCGTTGGTGATGATGCCGCAATTATCGCTAACAATGCAGACATGGTAACGGTGGCATCCAGCGACATGATGGTGGAAGGTGTGCATTTCGATTTATCGTACGTTCCTTTAAGACATCTCGGTTATAAGGCAGCAACATCCAACTTTTCCGATATCTGTGCGATGAACGGCACTCCCAAGCAACTGCTGGTGTCGATTGCGTTGTCGAGCAAATTTTCCCTGGAAGCGGCAGAAGAATTGTATGCAGGAATTCGCATTGCTTGTGAACGTTATAAGGTTGATTTAGTAGGTGGCGATACAACTGCTTCACGCTCCGGCTTAATTATCTCCTGCACCATAATCGGTGAAGCTCCAAAAGACAAAGTCGCATACAGAAACGGTGCCCGGGAGAAAGATTTGATTGTGGTTACCGGTGATCTGGGCGGCGCATATATGGGACTAATGTTGCTGGAACGCGAGAAAGCCGTTTTCCTTGAAAACCCGAAAGCTCAACCCGATTTGGAAGGCAACGACTATATTCTCGAACGCCAATTAAAACCCGAAGCACGCATTGATATCGTTCAGGCTTTTGCGGAATTGAAATTACAACCCACCTCCATGATTGATATTTCGGATGGATTGGCGAGTGAAATTATTCACTTGTGTACACAATCGGGATTAGGTGCACAAATCTATGAAGAGAAAATTCCGATCGACCCGTTGACATTCAATCGCGCACGAGAACTTAATCTCGATCCAACAACATGTGCACTAAGCGGTGGCGAAGATTATGAATTACTGTTTACCATGAATGCCGATGATTTCGAACTCATTAAAGGAAATCCTGACTTCACGGTAATCGGCTACATGAGTGACAAAAACTCCGGTATTAATCTGATTACAAAATCACACTCCGTACATCCGATTACTGCACAAGGTTGGAAACATTTTTAATCGCGGTTACAAATCTTCCGGCCAACCGGATTTAATCCGCATCAACTCCGACAAATTTTGTTGCGACGATTTACATGCTGCCCAGGAAGGAAAATCAAAATACTCGAAAGCAGCTTGTTCCTTAGGATCTTGTTCGAGTTCCAGTAAATCTTTGTGCAGTTTACCGAAGAGTTTGCGTAGTTCGGTCTCATTGCCAAATGCTTTCAACCATTGCTGCACGAACTTCACAAACACCGACTCAAACTTGTATGATCGGTTTCGGGATTTCAAATAACGTTGCACATTACGCGTTACATACATCACCACATCAGCATGTTTCAATTCCATTTGAACGATAATCGTGAATAGCTGTGCCACCGCATATATCCATTCGCTCTTACTGATCTCATGATCATTCGTAATACGCGACAACCATTTTAATGCAACGTTATGTTTGCCGCAACCATACAACGCAACTGCAATCGACAAACAAAAATGTGCTTCACGCAGTTTGCTGATCTTGCCTTCAAAACGCGCCAATCCTTCCTCTATCGACGGTATCAACGCCATTGCTTTGGAAAATTGTCCGCTGCTGTTGTATAAAGTTAACTCTAACGAATTCGCGCTCGAAAATAACTTCACCTCCAGATCCTCGTTGCGGGCAGTATCCAAACGCTCCGGTAGTGCGTGTAGCTTTTTTAAATTTTTTAAAACATCCTGATAGCGCTTCAATCGACTACATACATAAATAAGATTCGTCAACACGCCGAAATATACATTCGGTTCATCGCGAAATATTTCTGTGTTAGACTCAATCAAATCAACATTCGATTGTAAATGATAGCGGCAACGTTCTGCATCGGCAACACCAAAATAATAAGCGCTGTACGCATGGTGATACATGAATCGGGAACTCACACTTAAACCTTCCAGTGATTTGTGCTGCAATGTTGCATCAATCATTTTTCGAAAGCGTTCCAGTTCCTCTTTATCTCGTGCTCTGCCCTTAGTATTGAGCAAATGAAACAAACGCGCTTTAACATTCCATAATTCGTTGTACGTTTTAATTTCATCTACAATCTGCTCATCCTCTTCCAGAATGTTAATGATGTCCTGATCTTCAAATCCCGCATAACCGTCTTTTTCATGCAACGCTTTTTCCATCGCATAAATCTGTGTGAGCACAGCATGTTTCTCAAACTTTTCAGCCAACTTACGCGCACTCTTCAATCGCTTTCCGCATTGATCGTACAACGTTTTTTTGTACAGAATTTCCGCGAAGTGCAACTCCTTCCACAATTGCGCATCTACAGAACTGTTATGATGATAAACATCAAGACTTCTTAAAATCGTATCGTACAATCGACCTTTAGCAATACTGAAATTGTTAATCAGCGCGCTACCGGCAAAATGTTTAAGCACTTGCCGTTCATCGTATACTTCCATCTTCTCGATCACGTCAAACAATAACACGTAACTGTTTTGTTCGCCAATGGTATGACGCCCCGCGAAAATTTTGAAGTGCCTTTTCTCCTGTTTATTCAGGGAATGAATGAGGCGATGCAGCTGATCGGAACTTTTGCCTGACATGTTAATTTTTTGAATAAAATCTGACAGCTATTTTTTGATGTCTACTTCAGATGCAGATCGTGTTACGTATTTTTAATATCAGCTTAAACCGCTGAATTAACAGCCATTTCAGCCAATAAATTGTAGTATTAAATTACGCGATGTCATTAAATAAAACAAGTAGCAACCCGGAAAGTCATGGCTTGATTTTACACTTTGGACATGTATAAAGTTAGAATGTGTCGATTTTACACTGGATAGGTTAATTATTCAGTTCGTATTTTATTGATTTTCATTTCGTTAAATAAAATATATAAGGATTCATTAGTTAACTCATCCAACAATGCGGATTGACTTCCGATAAATTCAGAATTAGTTTAGCCATCGTATTGATCAACTTCACGCTTTCAGCCGAAGGCCCGGCCTAAAGGGGATTTTAACCGGGCTT
>CALJIF010000079.1 GCA_937974275.1 uncultured Flavobacteriales bacterium | reverse complement strand
CTAATGTTATATGTGGATGAAAATGCGATTGAATTTTAGTACTTCTCAAAAACGACAATTCTTTTAGATGATGACGCACTGCACGTTCCAACTTATCCAATTGCTCATTGGGTTCAATTGCAACAAATGCAACTCGTGGCGGGAAATAATCAAAGTTATTGGTGATCAAATCGAAAGGTTGAAACAACATAACCGTTCGATCCAACGTGTGACGGAGCAACATCTCCATGTTTTCATCTACTTCGAAAGGAGGAAACAAAGTTATATGAGCCGGTGATTTCATCGCAGCTCGGGTTTTATATTCCTCGGAAATGTGCAGTTTCAATTCCTGAAGCTGTGTTTGAATTTCTCCTTCAGGAACAATTGCTACGTAATACCTTTGTTTACCCATGCTGCTGCTAATATCGCAGTATTCAACAAAAATCCCCGCTTCGGCGGGGATTTGTTATTTAAAATCGACTAACTGTACATCGAATATCAAGGTAGCCTTTTGCGGAATCATTGGTGGACGGCCTTGTTCTCCGTATGCCAATTGATACGGTAAAATTAACTTGGCCTTTTCACCTTTGCGCAATAGCGCAATGCCTTCATCCCAACCTTTGATGACACGACCCTGACCCAGCGGAAATTCAAACGGGCTTCCACGTTCAACAGAAGAGTCGAACATTTTACCGTCGGTCAAATAGCCGCTGTAATGCACTTTCACCGTCTGACCATTAGTTGGTTTTGCATTTTCAGGATGTGATTCAAACATCACCAGCTTTAAACCACTTGGAGTGGTAATGGTATCTTTTCCTTTCGCATCCCAGGGAGTAGGTTTCGGTTTTACATCCAATACTTCCACATCAAAAATCAATGTGCTGTTTGGAGGAATAGCTCCCATATTGCGCGCTCCATAACCCATTGCAGGAGGAATGCGCATGGTAACTTTATCACCGGCGTGCAAATATTTCATTACCGAATCCCAACCCGGAATAACCTGTCCTCTACCTGTTACAAAAGAAAACGGTTGGTAACCATGTTTTGATGACGCATCAAATACGGTGTCATTGGTAAGCTTTCCAACATAGAACACCGTTACTTTATCACCGGCGCTGACTTTAGGTCCTTTTCCCTGTGACGTAATAGTGTATTGAATTTCGCCACCAATCGTAACGGTCTTCTGCTTCTTTGGCTTAATAGCCTTAGTCGCATGCATACGCTTTACGGTGTCCTTGGCATCTTTCGTTGGCGTACCACCCGCAAAACTGCCTGACATGGCCGCAAAGAACAAGCCTGCTGCACCAATTGAAG
This sequence comes from uncultured Flavobacteriales bacterium, assembly GCA_937974275.1. Lineage (GTDB taxonomy): Bacteria > Bacteroidota > Bacteroidia > Palsa-965 > Palsa-965. The sequence goes on along the minus strand of CALJIF010000079.1, from coordinate 17,401 downwards.
CGATTAGAATTCGCATATTCATATTATTTCATTTTCGGATTTACTTCCACTAATTCTACTTCAAATACGCGAGACAAGCTGTCGTTGTACCCCATTGCAGGAGGAAGTAAGAAAACAGATTTGCCACCCAACTTCATCTTCATCACACAATCATCAAATCCTTTTACTACATAACCGGTGCCCACAGGGAAATACATTAACTCCTGGCCTTCTACAAATGTATTGGCATCAAAAATGGTACCATCACAATATTTTCCGGTGTATTTCAAACCAACATTAGTTCCCGGTGTCAATGCAGGACCTGATCCCGGCTGCAGTTCTTTGTAATAAATCCCGTTGTTATCCGGAGTTACGCCCGCCATATTTTTAGCTACATACTCTTTCGCAACCTTGCTGTCGTTTTTCTTCAGACCCGGTTCAACTTTCTCAACGATCTTACGAGTTGAATCTTTGATCACCATTACTTTCTGCATCACTTCAAAACGCTTGCGCTGCTCTTCTTCAGCTGCTTTCTGCTTTTCTTCAGCAGTCTTTTTGGTGTATACGCTGTCGATTGACAATGTAAAACCGAGATACGGCATGTTTGCGTGTGTAGAATCGAAATTGAAATCGTTCGGATAGTGCTTTTTCAACGAATCCATACGAACGAAGAACGTTACACTATCACCCGGTTTAAAGCGAGATAACATATCGAACATATCACCTTTAAATTTCGGCTCGTTAATCATAATACCGAAAGACTCATCACCGGCTTCTTTGTTCAAATCATAAAACACCGAATCGTTCGAATCTTTAAACTTCATCTTCACAAACATGGCTCCACCTTTTTCTGCGGCCTCTTTGCCCGAACCTTCTTTGTGAATCATAAAATAAGTACCGTTGTCGGTTTCTTCGTATCCCGGAAAAGGAGAATCACTGCACGACATCGTTAAAAAAAGAGCGGCTACTACACCCGCCGTTACTACTTGCTTCATTGTATGTTTAATTGTTAGTCACTGCTGTTAATTCCAGTTCAAAAACTACCGGTGTATATGCCGGAATAATTCCTGTGCTGGAGCCATCGCTTCCGAAAGCCAGTCGCGAAGGTAGGATAATTTTAGCTTGCTCTCCGCTGCGCATTCGTTTGAGCGCATATTCCACGCCTTGCACCACTTGTCCCTTTTCGCCCCATTTGAACATCAACGGACGATTACCATCCCGCGAATTATCAAAAACACGGCCGTTTAAAAAGTAACCTTTGTAATGCACTGTTACACTAACTGAACTATCCACTTCCATTCCGGAAGTTGATTTGGTTTTGCGAAAATACATACCGTATCCGTCGCGATCGTCTTCAGTAAATCCATGTTTACGCGCATACCTATCCATCAACGCATGTTCGTTGGCTTCAGGATCAAATGATGCAGTTACTTTGGCGTATTCTTCCGCAGATAAAATTCGAACTATTCGAACACGCATTTCTACCAATGCGGTGTCCGGCGCGCCCGGAATACTCAAATCTCCGCCCGGCAATAAAAACGTAGCGCTATCGCCTTCATTCAGCACACTGAAATATCTACTTGCAGACGATTGCAGAAAAATAGTTCCTGTAGGACTTTCTACTTCGGAATCGTAAAATACGATACCGCCGTACGCATTACTCATGCGGACTTCATACACGTCATCATCACCGGCTTTTTTTTCGGCATCACCAACGTCATGCAATTTGTAATATACGCCGGGTTCAGCCTGCGTGAAGCCGGGATGCTTGTTATCGCAAGCAATAATACCAAACGCAACAACGCTCGTTAAAGCAATAGTTTTAACGTAATTCGAGAAGTTCAATTTCATAAATAACGCTCGCACGTGGTGGGATTTTAGTTTGATCGCCGATAAGACCGTGCGCCAAATGTGAAGGTAAAATAAAACGCATTTTATCGCCGATACGCATGAGTTGCAAAGCTTCATGCAATCCCGATTCAATATTGTCTTTGCCGATCATGACTTCCTTCGGACCATCTTGTTCCGAAGAATAACAAACCGTTCCATCCAACAAGGTAATCGTGTATGTAACTTTTGCCCACTGCCCTGCAACAGCCAATGCCCCTTTGCCTTCTTTCAATTTCATGTAACGCAATCCGGAGGCCGTCATTTCCATTTCCCAGCCCTTGTTTTTGACGTATTGTTCGATCTCATCATTCTGACGTTTCCTATCCCACGCGTTCATCTCTACAGAAAGACGCTCCATCTGTTCCTTGCTCAGCTTTTGCTTTTTCGGAGGAGGCGCAGGTTCAGAACACGACTGTGCAATGACAACCAATAAAAACAATACGATTGCGCGCATGATTAAACTGATTTTTTAAGTTCTGCACTATACAATGCCAGCAACGACTCGAAGTGAGCAACAGTATCTTTCAAAGAAACCTTTGACACACCACCTGCAGCATTTCTATGTCCGCCTCCGTTGAAATGAGCGCGGGCAAATTTATTTACATCAAATTTTCCTTTGGAACGAAATGAACATTTCACCACACCGTCACGTTCAGCAAAAAATGCGGAGAAAATTATCCCGCTCATCCCCAATCCATAATTCACCAATCCTTCTGTGTCTCCTCGTTTGTATTCAAAGCGATCGTGTTCTTTGTTATTCAACGTAAAATAAGCGGTATGCATCTCCTGCTTCACCACCATTTTTTCAGACAACGCAAAACCTAACAAACGCATTCGCGCTTCGGAGTTGGTGTCGTATATACGTTGATGGTTGATGGCATTTTCTGCTCCTGCATTCATCAGCGCGGCAACTACATGATGTGTGCGCGCTGATGTTGACGGAAATCGGAATGAACCGGTGTCCGTCATAATACCCACGTATAAGCAATTCGCAATATCCTTATTGATCAATTTCGCACCACCCATAATTTCAATGAAATCGTACACCAACTCTGCAGTAGAGCTCGACTCCACTCGATGCAACACGTAGGTTGCAAAATCAGAAGGATTGGGGTGATGGTCGATCAGGACTTTGGGAATTGATGTAGCAGTAATCAACTTACCTACTTCATTAATTCTGTTTAAATCATTAAAATCAAGACAAAAGATAAGCTCTGCTTTCGCAATGGCATTTTTAGCTTTAGGTATGTTCGCGTCGGCCTGAATAACCTGCTTATCACCTTTCATCCATTTCAAAAAATCGGGATAAGCGTTAGGCACAATCACTTTAACATCGTGCCCGCATAATTTCAGGTAGTTCATTAAACCTAAGGAAGAACCCATCGCATCGCCGTCCGGAGACCAATGCGTAACTACAACAATTTTCCGCGGCGTGGCGAGCATCTTTTTCAATGCACTTGCTCCCGGGAATGTCTTTTTTATCGCCATACGAATTACAAAGTTAACATGGAAATGCAGTAAACCTGTGTTATTCTGATACTAACGTCAGTATTTAGTTTTATCTGATAACAATTAATGTTAATTTCGCAGCCGATTTCACAACTACTAATACTACTAAACAATGTCAGGGAACAGAACATTTACCATGATTAAGCCGGATGCGGTGGAAAACAACCACATCGGACCAATTCTTGCAAAAATTAACGAAGCAGGATTTCGCATCGTTGCTATGAAATATACACGTCTTTCTCGTGAAGCTGCAGGTCAGTTTTACGCGGTACACAGCGAGCGCCCATTCTACGGAGAGTTGGTTGACTATATGTCTTCCGGACCAATCGTAGCAGCAATTCTTGAAAAAGACAACGCGGTAGCCGATTTCCGTACTTTGATCGGTGCAACAGATCCGACAAAAGCTGCTCCGGGAACAATTCGTGCATTGTTTGCAAAAAGCATTGCAGCGAACGCCGTTCACGGATCAGACAGCGATGAAAATGCTGCTATCGAAGGCAACTTTTTCTTCTCCGGATTAGAGCGCTTCTAAGATTAGCGGATTCAACTTTAAAGGTCATCTTCCGATGGCCTTTTTTTATGCATGATTGCGAAGAACTGAATGCCTGCGGATCACTACATTTCAGAATTAGCGGTAACTCGATTTTCCCAGCGATCCAGAAATTCATCATCACAACTGATACAACCTAAGACGTGATATTTTGAATCGTGTAAAACCCGACTGGTTATTGCCGGTTCCGAGATCACACAAAACGGAAACCGTCCGCTGGAGTGTATAAAATGTGCTTCGTTGTTTTGATACACCAAAAAACCGACATGATTATCCAATCCCACGATGTAAACAGCCTGTCCTTTTTTACGCACGTTTTGCAGAATGGAATAAACAGATTGTTTGCTGTATCGGCTAATATGCTTCTCGTGCACCAGCTTCTTAATCATGTCTTCGCTCGCCATTTGTGCGTATGCTGCACGTTTTACGGGAACACCTAAGTCGCGCAGAACTGTCGTAACAAAATATCCGCAAGCAATTTTACCTTTTCCCGGGGTTTCTGTTGTGCCGTGAAAAGCCCAAGGTGTGCCTTTCCAAAACGGAAATAGGCTGTCACCGATGCTTGATACCAGTAACTTCCCGCGATCGTTCGAAGTAACCAATGCACCTTGAATGGCGGTGCAGGTCGCACGATATGATCTTGCATCAGGAGCAGCAGTGTAACGCGACAAATATAATCTCACGTCCGACCGAAAATAAAGGAATGCGGAAACACCGACAATTGTGATGATCAGACTCCATTTGAACCAGCTTCTGCGCTTAACGGCCATGGAGTATTAACGCACCTTCTTCTGCCGTATTGTGCAGGTGTTTTTTATACTGCGAAGCTTTATTTTTCCAGCGTTTCAATGTACCGCGATGATTGGACGCATCCACGATGATCGTGTCCGGAGAATATTGTTCCAACCACTCGTCAGGAGGTAATGCCGCATTATTTCGAACCAGCAAATAGTTGGTCTTTGTTGCAGGTAATTGATCCGCATCGCCGGAATATAAAAAGACATTTCGATAACCATCCGTCCATAACGGAAATTGATATGCGGAACAAAAATGGCGGAATTCCTGCACGGAATCTGCATTGAAAACATCGATCTCAACTTTTCTTCCAACCGAATTACTGATCTGTTCAAAATAAAAGTTCTCATCAGCACTTTTTGTTGAAGCATGCAATACAGCTGCGTTGTAGCCTTCTCGCGCACTAACAACCGTATTGCCGCGGATGTGATGAACGATGGTTCGTTTCATATGATATTCACGAATATGGCTACTCTGAAGCACGATGATCAAAATCGCAAAACAAACGAGCACACGTCGGAATGAAATCATCTTTTGTGAAGATTGCATCGCTGCAATCAGGGTAAAGATGACCAAATACAACGCGATTAATTCTGTAAACGACCAACTTCCTGTAGTAATTGAAGCGCCCGGCCAATCTGATATCCACGTGACACCTGCATTCATCGTTGTAATGAGCCAACTCATTATATATCCTGCTACTGCGCTTAATCCCGGAATCCAACATACCGCTAAAAAAAACACTCCTGCATATAAGGCCAACGTAGATGCAGGAATGATGATCAAATTGGCAATTAAGAACCACGAGGGAAACGTTCCGAAGTAATACAATCCCAATGGAAACGTAAATACTTGTGCAACAACAGAAACACTAACCAATGACCAAATCATTCGTTTCGCTGTTGAATCAGGTGTGTACAGCGATTCTGCTATTGGTTGCAAAAGCACGATACCCGCGACTGCCGCATACGACAACTGAAAACCTACATCAAAAATCAGTAGTGGATCAAACAGCAGCAGGATAAAAGCTGACGCCAATAATGAGTTCAGTATGTGAGAACGTTTCAGTAACAATCGTCCGGTTATAATTACGGTTAACATTGTTACAGATCGTAATACCGATGGAGAAAAGCCGGTTAATACTGCATAAAACCAGATGAAAGCAAATTGCAGAATTGCACTGAAGCGTTTTCGACGCAATGTTGTTTCAAACGGTGCCAGTAATTTCATCAACACCACATAAACCAATGCCACATGCATTCCTGAGACTGACAAGACATGGAGTGTACCTGTCGTACTGAACGCCTGCTGCAACTGATCATCCAGTTGTTCGTCGTAACCAACCAATAGCGCTGCAGCTACATCCTTCTCGTCACGACCAATGTCCAATGTATTGATTTGCGCTCTGAAAAAATTACGCAATTGCAACGCTGCTTTCTTAAACCAATTACCACCGTTATGATTGAACAACTCCCAATTACCCGGTTGTACATAAGCCTGCACGTAAATATTCTTGTTGGCGCACCATGAACGATAATCGAAATCCCCGGGATTCATGGCTTTTGCAGGTTTGGTTAACGTGACTTTAGCACCGATGTTATCTCCATAATGAAGTTGTTCCGAGAATGCATCGCGCTTCAAATACAATATCACTTGATAAGAACTGTTCAACGAGTCGGTAGTCCATTCTGCTAAAACCTTGACCGATTTTTCCTTGATTACCGGCTCTTCAATCAGTGTTGCTAAAATTTGTTGTTCCTTATAAATAGAATCCGGCGGCTGATTCAATTGCTGTAAATTGTACACGTTCCAAAAGCCAACACACCACCAGGCAACCGCCAATCCGAAAACAGAGCAGTTGCGCCAAAACGTTGAAGTGGATTTAAACAGTATTGGTAAAGCGCTGATCAATCCGACAACTATTGCCGATAATACAAACGACCATTCGGGAACGTTAACAGGTAAATAAACGGCACATACAATACCCAATATCATGGGCAGCACAATGCGTACTAAAGGAAATTGAAATACAGCTAGAGGCACATACGAAACTAAAGCGTAGTGCAGATCAAAGGCGTTTACAAATAATTAGGTTCGGCTATTTGTAGATGGCTTTTTTTGCAGCAAGAAGTGTATTTTGCAGCAATCCGGTAATTGTCATCGGACCTACACCGCCGGGGACAGGAGTAATTCGTGAAGCAAGAGGAGCAACACTATCAAAATCTACATCACCTTTCAAACGCCATCCCAGCTTAGTTCCGGGAGCATCAACACGTGTTGTGCCAACATCAATGATCACCGCACCTTCTTTCACCATATCCGCCTTTAGAAAACCGGGTTTTCCGATAGCCACAACAATAATATCGGCCTGACGAGTATGATAAGAAATATCCGCTGTCTTGCTGTGACACAGTGTTACCGTGCAATTTCCAATTGATTCGTTACGCGCCAACAAAATACTCATGGGTGAACCTACAATGTTGCTACGTCCAATTACAACACAATGTTTGCCGGAAGTAGTAACACCGCTGCGTTCCAATAATTGTAAAATTCCGGAAGGAGTTGCGGGTAAGTAACAAGGAAGGTTCAATGCCATACGGCCAACATTTGCCGGATGAAAACCATCTACATCCTTCGCAGGTGAGATTGCTTCAATAATGCGATTTTCATTGATATGTTTCGGTAATGGCAACTGTACGATAAAACCATCTACCTCCGGATTTTGATTCAACTGCTCCACCACTTTCAACAACTCTTCTTCCGTAGTCCATTCATCCAAATGATGCAACGTTGAAGCAAAACCAACACGTTCGCAAGCTTTAACCTTGGCGTTAACATAGGTCAAACTTCCTCCGTCATTTCCAACCAAAACTGCAACAAGGTGTGGTGCGCGAGCACCCGACTTTAGCATGTCAGCTACCTCCACAGCCATTTCATCCTGAATGGTCTGAGCAATTAGTTTACCATCGATTAGCTTATTCGCTGCTGTAGTCATTATCGGCGCATATTAGGCATGTTCCGCATCATCTTCGCCATTTGACCTTTGTCCGACATCATGCGCATCATTTTGCGCGTGTCTTCAAATTGCTTCATCAAACGATTCACTTCTTGTATAGTAGTTCCGCTTCCCTTGGCAATTCGGGCACGGCGAGCACCATTAATAATCTCAGGATTTTCACGCTCTTCAGGAGTCATGGAATATATGATCGCTTCGATGCCTTTGAACGCATTATCATCAATGTCCATATCCTTCACCGCTTTCCCGATTCCCGGAATCATACCCATCAAATCTTTGATGTTACCCATCTTTTTGATCTGATGCAATTGTCCGAGAAAATCGTTGAAGCTGAATTTATTCTTCGCAATTCGCTCTTGCAAACGCTTGGCTTCTTTCGCGTCAAACTGTTCCTGAGCACGCTCTACCAACGTTACAACGTCACCCATTCCGAGAATTCGGTCGGCCATACGTTGCGGGTAAAACACATCCAACGCATCCATTTTCTCGCCTGTACCAACAAACTTGATCGGTTTGTTTACAATTGATTTAATAGACAACGCCGCACCACCGCGCGTATCACCGTCCAACTTCGTTAAGATGACACCATCGAAATCCAAACGATCATTAAATGCTTTCGCAGTATTTACTGCATCCTGACCGGTCATGGAATCCACCACAAATAAAATCTCCTGCGGCTGGATAGCTTTTTTCACCGCAGCAATTTCATTCATCATGGTTTCGTCAATCGCTAAACGACCCGCAGTATCGACAATCACCACCGAGTGATTGTGCTTCTTCGCATATTCAACGGCACGTTTCGCAATGGCAACTGCATCCTTTACTTCAGGCTCAGCATATACCTCAACACCAATTTGCTCACCCAACACTTTCAACTGATCAATCGCAGCAGGACGATAGATATCACAGGCAACGAGCAACGGATTCTTCCCGCGCTTTGTTTTTAAATGGTGCGCTAATTTTCCGGAATGCGTGGTTTTACCTGAACCTTGCAAACCGGCCATCAAAATAACTGTCGGCTGTCCCGTAAGTTTGATATCCTCTTTATCACCACCCATCAAACGAACTAATTCGTCATGAGTGATCTTAATCATTAACTGACCCGGAGAAACCGAATTCAACACGTTTTCACCAAGCGCTGCAGCTTTTACGTCATCGGTAAATTTCTTCGCTACCTGAAAACTAACGTCGGCATCCAGTAACGCTTTGCGAATTTCCTTTACGGTTTCCGCAATATTGATTTCATTAATCTTTCCTTCACCGCGAAGGACTTTAAACGCTCTTTCGAGTTTATCACTTAAATTATCAAACATACCGCCTATTTTGGGAGGGCAAATTTACCCTAATTTGTTCAAATTGTTGTTTTCTTCTTTGTTTACATGCGCTCAGGAACTGTAATGCCCAGCAAGCTCATTCCTCTACTGATAACATCGGCAACTTGTTTGCACAATTGCAATCGGAACATACGTGTAGCTTGATCTTGCTCCTTCAACACCGGACACGCATCATAAAACTGGTTGTACGTTTTTGCCAGATCGTAGCAATAGTTAGCTACGACCGCAGGACTATAACCGGCTGCAGCTTCATTTACAGCCGCTGCAAAACCGTTTATTGTTTTTATCAACTCACGTTCTTTCAAATGCAGTGTTGACGGGAATTCAACGGATGCTGAAAGTGTTCCCGCTTTGCGCAAAATACTTCTGATACGGGCATGCGTATATTGAATAAATGGCCCGGTGTTGCCTTGCAAATCGATACTTTCGGCGGGATTGAACAGCATTTTTTTCTTCGGGTCAACCTTTAGAATAAAGTACTTTAAAGCAGCCATTCCTACCATACGAGAAAGTGCTGCTTTCTCTTCTCCACTCATTTCTGCAATCAAACCTTTCTCTTCTGCCATCGCACCGGCATTGCTGATCATATCTGCAATCAGATCATCTGCATCAACAACAGTTCCTTCCCGCGATTTCATTTTTCCTTCCGGCAGTTCTACCATTCCATACGACAAATGATACAAACCTTCTGCCCATGAGTAGCCTAATTTACTCAATGCCAATTTCAACACTTTGAAGTGATAATCCTGCTCGTTACCAACTACGTATATGTGTTTATCAAACGGAAACTCTTTGTGACGTTCAACGGCTGTACCTAAATCCTGCGTCATATAAACAGAAGTTCCATCGCTTCGCAGCAACACTTTTTGATCTAATCCATCTGCAGTTAAATCAATGATCACGGCACCATCCGGACGCTTTTGTAATACATTTTTCTGCAAACCTTCATCAACGATTGACTTGCCTAACAAATACGTATTCGATTCGTAATACATTTTGTCGAAGTCAACTCCCAATGCGGAATAAGTAGATGCGAATCCTTCATACACCCAACCGTTCATGGTTTGCCATAACTGCTTCACATCCGGATCACCTGCTTCCCATTTCCGCAACATCTCCTGGGCTTCCTGCATGAGTGGCGCATCTTTCTCGGCTTGCTCTTTGGTGATGCCGGTAGCCACCAGCTGCTCAATTTCTTTCTTGTAATGCTTATCAAACTCAACGTAATATTTCCCCACCAAATGATCGCCTTTAATTCCGGCCGATTGCGGCGTTTCACCATTACCGTACTTTTTCCAGGCCAACATACTTTTACAAATATGAATTCCGCGATCATTCACCACATTTACCTTCATTACTTTATTGCCGGCCGCTTTCAATATTTCGCTAACCGAATACCCTAACAAGTTGTTTCGGATATGCCCCAAGTGAAGAGGTTTGTTCGTATTGGGTGAACTGTATTCCACCATAACAAATGGCGATTGTTCGGTAACCGCTGAATACCCAAACGACTCCTGTTTTGTAATAAATGCCAAACGCTCCAACCAATAAACATCGGATAATACGATATTCAGGAAACCTTTAACCACATTAAAACGTGCGATTTCACGGACATGTTTGCTTAAGAAATCTCCAATCAATTCTGCAGTTTGCTCCGGACTTTTACCCGAAACCTTGACATAAGGAAAAACCACCAGACTCAGATCACCTTCAAATTGAGGGTTCGTGCGTTGCAACGTCACTTTATCAGGTGTAATTTCCAGTTGAAATAATTGGGCTACAGCTTGTGTAACTGCTCCGGAAATAAGTTGTTCGGGTGTTTGCATGATATAATATTCCGCTTCTAAAAGGCGGCAAAATTAGTTAGTTAATTGGGCCACTACTTTGGTTAAAATCTCAAATGTATTTTCCGCCATCAGGTTCTCCTTATCCAAAGTCGGGTTGACTTCGCATACCTCAAAGCAGCATACCTTTTCGTTCTGAATGAGACGAACCAATAGTGACCCCGCTTCTTTTTCTGTAATTCCGTTTCGCACAGGAGTTCCGGTTCCTTTAGAAATAGATGAATCCATACTATCTACATCAAACGAGATGTAGATATGGGTACACTGACTTAAATGAGCCAGAGTATCGCGGGCAATCCGTTCAACACCGTGACGCTTAACTTCAGCAGAAGTAAACAACTTGACTTTGTTCTTTTTTATTAATGCAGTCTCTTCCGGTTCCATATCGCGAACTGCTATAAAAACAAGGTCTTTATAGTTGATTTTGGGCGAAATGCCTCCCAGTTTCTTGATTTTAGTCCACAATTCAACGGTTTCCTTATCCGGTTTATTCATTTTGTGAGACAAATTGTCTTCTCCCAAAGCAGTTGCTAACGGCATTCCATGCATGTTACCCGATGGGGTTGTGTACGGAGAATGCAGATCCGCATGGGCGTCAATCCAAATTACACCGAGTCGCGACTTCGGGAAAGCCGCCTTAATTCCGGCGATTGTTCCTCCTGCCGTGCTGTGATCACCCGCTAAAACGATAGGAAATGATCCGGATTTGAACGTTTTAACCAGTTCACCGGAAATACGCTCATACATGGTTAAAATTCCCTTTGCTCTCTTGGCATAAGGACTTCCCGGCGATTCGAACAACAGCTGATTTTCAGTCTTAATTTCTGCGGTTTCTATAGACTTGAACAAGTTAGATCCATAGTCCAAAGCAGCAATCTTAATGGCATCAACACCCAGACTTGCACCACGGGTTCCTGCACCAATTTCAGATTTAACTTCAATAAACTTTACTTTGCGAATGGCCATGTTAAATATTTATTAGGTCGTTAAAACAACATCCAAGTGAGTTACATTTGCATAAATTATAACAAGTAGCTCACTCGGATCATCAAATCCACATCATCATGGAGAATACCTATCAAAACCTGATTGAACAAACCTTCAACTTTCCTCAGGAAGGATTTCATACAGTAGATAATGAACTTTATTTCAATGATATTCCGTTAATGGACATTATCAAGAAATACGGTACTCCATTAAAAATCACTTATTTGCCGAAAATCGGACAACAAATCCACAAGGCAAAACGCCTGTTTAATGTTGCCATGGCTAAAGTGGATTACAAAGGTACATATACCTATTGTTATTGCACGAAAAGCTCGCACTTTTCCTTTGTAATTGAAGAAGTTTTGAAGAATGACGTGCATTTGGAAACATCTTCAGCCTACGATATCTACATTATTAAAGAGCTGTATAAAAAGGGATTGATGAATAAAGAACGCTTTATCGTATGTAACGGATACAAGCGTAAACAGTATTTACAGAACATTACCGAGTTGGCTAATGACGGCTTCAATATCGTTCCTGTATTGGATAATAAAACCGAAATCGATTATTATTCCAAGTTTGTAAAGGCGCAGAAATTGAAGTTGGGAATTCGTATCGCTTCGGAAGAGGAGCCGAATTTTCAGTTTTACACCTCTCGTTTGGGTATTCGTCACAGCGATATTGTGCAGTATTACAAGGACAAAATTCAAAACAATCCCCGTTTTGAACTTAAAATGCTGCACTTCTTCATTAACACCGGCATTAAGGACACCATTTACTATTGGACCGAATTGGCTAAATGTCTGAAGGTGTATCATGAATTGAAACAGATTTGTCCAACTCTGGATTCATTGAACATTGGTGGGGGAATGCCGATCAAAACGTCCTTAGGTTTTGAGTATGATTACGAATACATGATTGAAGAAATTATTTCCCAGATCAAAAACTACTGCGAAAAGCACCAAATTGCAGAACCCAACATCTTTACGGAATTCGGTTCATTTACCGTATCTGAAAGTGGCGCCGCATTGTACTCTGTAGTTGACATTAAAGTTCAAAACGACCGCGAGTTATGGTACATGATCGACAGTTCGTTCATTACCACGTTGCCTGACACGTGGGGCATTAACCAACGATTTATTTTGTTAGCAGTTAATCATTGGGACAATGAAGCTCAACCTGTAAATCTGGGAGGATTAACGTGCGACAGTATGGATTACTACAACACAGAAGCTCATGCCAACAACGTTTATCTACCTAAGATTACCGTAAATGAAAAACAGCCATTGTATATCGGCTTTTTCCACACAGGAGCTTATCAGGAGTCTTTAGGCGGCTACGGAGGAATTCAGCATTGTCTTATTCCCGCCCCTAAACATGTGCTTATTGACCGTAACGAAGAAGGTGAAATCACAACTCGTCTGTTCGCGAAAGAACAAAGCTACAAGTCCATGTTGAAAACATTGGGCTACTAACTTATTGCCTACCCGATTTGCACAATTACGATAAATACCTATCTTGCAACGACTAACACAAAATAATCGGGTATCAATCGTTAATCAGAATATGATTTCTTCTTTTCGTAGTGCGGTGTTGCTGATGGTCGCAGCAGTTACATTGATATCCTGTGAAGGTGGTATTTTCAAGAAAAACATCACGGAAGGTACTATCGAATATAAAGCCGTTCCTGTTGGTAAAACGAACACGAGCCCGATGTTGCTGCCGGATAAAATGGTGGTAAAATTCAAAGACAATTATCACGCTGCGGAACTGGAAGCCGGAATGGGCTTTGCCAAAATGAAGTTCATTTCTGATCCGGTAAAAAAGCAATTCATTACACAAGTAAATCTGCTCGATAAGTTCACCAGCGCGTTGGATCAAAAAGCAATTGACACGGTGTGCTACTATTATCCCGAGTACACCGTTGAAGAATCGAAAGAAACTAAAGACATCGCAGGTTACAAGTGTAAAAAAGCCACTTTAAAGTTCAAGGATGGCTCCGATCCTGTTGAGGTTTGGTACACTCAGGATATCGGAATAAAAACTCCGAATTGGAGCAACACCTATTACAAGATTGATGGTGTTTTGATGGAATATACTTTACGCAAATTCGGCCTGGAATTGCGTTTTACGGCTACCTCCGTTACAGAAGGAACCATTGCGCCCGAATACTTCACTGTGCCTGCCGATTATAAAAAAATCGAAAATGCCGAACTCGAAAAGATGTTCGAAGGATTCTTTTAAGCAGCAATAAACATCCAAAAGTTTATAACATTCTGAAATGCGCCTGCGTGCGCCTGTTGCTGTCTTTTACTTTTGATAGGTTGCCTTTCAACCATCAAAATGGCCAAAAAAGAACAAGAAGAGGAAGTTCCTAAACCCAAGTCGCGTAACCAAATGCGACCTAAGGCTCAAGTAGAAGAAAACGAGCCGCGTGAAGAAGCGTCCGAAAAAAAGTCACGTAATAAATCGTCTGAACCTGTTGCAGATAGCGTAGCTTCAACCAATGGCATAAAAAACTTTTTTGTGCGACTGCGTACCGATGATCGTTTGCATCGGATTCTGGGGGCGTTCTTATTGTTCATCGTAACTCCGTATTTATTAACGGCGTTTACTTCGTATTTCTTCACTTGGCAACACGATCAGGATAAAGTGGCCGGTTCATTGGGCGTATTGTTCGACAGCAAAACCGAAGTGCATAACATGCTTGGGAAACTCGGCGCATTGTTTTCTCATATCTTCATTCATCGCTGGTTTGGTGTAACCTCTTACTTCTTCCCTCTTGCAGCATTTGCCATAGGATTGCGACTACTAACAGGTTCTAAGTGGTTGCCGGTTGGTAAAATTCTGAAGTTCGGAACGTTCGCTCTTGTGTTCGGCTCTATCATTTTAGGTTACATTTTTCAGAATTCCTTTTTCTTTCTTGGCGGAACATTCGGTTATGAAACAAGTGCGTGGTTAAATTCTGCGTTAGGTGCTGTTGGTACAGGATTGTTAATCTTGTTCTCTGCTGTTGTGTTTCTGATTGTTGTTTTCAATTTGAAATTCAATTTGCCGGAATCGCCTGCAAAAGAAGAACCACAAGAGAATTCGAATACTGCTGAACAACAAGATGAAATAAAGCGAAACGTTCTCGTTAATGATTTCCCCAACAATCAACCGGAAGAACTAACGGAAATTGAAGAGTATGTTTCTGATGAGGAACAAGATATCCTCGAAGAACCGGAAATCGTTGAAGAGCCGGAAATCGTAAGTATTCCCGAAGAGCCGGAACCTGTTGTTGAATCGAATGAAATTGAACTGTCGCCTGAGCCTGAGATTGCTACACCGGCAATGCAGGATTTAACTTCTGATGACAACATCAACTTTACGGTTGAGAAGAAAGAAGAAGATAAAGAACTGAGTGTTGATGAAATTGAAGCCAAGTCGGAAGAACTGGTTCGTGAATTCGGTGAATACGATCCAACATTGGATTTGTCGGGTTATCAGTTTCCTTCCATTGATTTATTGGAGAATTACGGAACAGGAAAAGAACCTCAGGTTAATACTGAGGAGCTGACTGCGAATAAAAATCGCATCGTTGAAACGTTAGCCAACTATGGTATTGCAATTGAAAAAATCAAAGCAACCATTGGGCCAACAGTGACGTTGTACGAAATTAATCCTGCAGCAGGTGTACGTATCTCCAAGATTAAAAATCTGGAAGATGATATTGCATTGAGTTTGTCGGCTCTCGGCATTCGTATCATTGCTCCAATTCCGGGCAAGGGAACAATTGGCATAGAAGTTCCTAATCAACATCCTGATGTTGTGCCGATGCGCGCGTTGTTATCGTCGGAAAAATTTGTGAACTCGAACATGGATTTGCCTGTTGCATTAGGCAAAACCATTTCCAACGAAATTTTTATCGCAGATTTGGCTAAGATGCCGCACTTATTAATGGCCGGTGCAACAGGTCAGGGTAAATCGGTAGGACTTAATGCCATATTGGTCTCATTGCTGTATAAGAAACATCCCGCACAGTTGAAGTTTGTGTTGGTGGATCCGAAGAAAGTAGAATTGACCTTGTTCAATAAAATTGAGCGTCACTTCTTAGCCAAATTACCGGATAGCGAAGAAGCTATCATTACAGACACGAAGAAAGTAATACACACATTGAATTCCTTGTGTATTGAAATGGATCAACGTTACGACTTGTTGAAAGACGCGCAGGTTCGTAACCTGAAAGAATATAATGCGAAGTTTATTCAGCGTAAATTGAATCCTGAAAACGGACATCGCTTCCTTCCTTATATCGTTCTGGTTGTGGATGAATTTGCTGATCTCATCATGACCGCCGGCAAGGAAGTGGAAACACCGATTGCTCGATTGGCTCAACTAGCGCGTGCCATCGGAATTCACTTGATCATCGCTACACAACGTCCTTCAGTAAATATTATCACCGGTACAATCAAAGCGAATTTCCCTGCACGAATAGCTTTCCGTGTTACCTCCAAAATTGACTCCCGAACAATTCTCGACGCAGGTGGCGCAGAACAATTAATTGGTCGCGGTGATTTGCTGTACTCAACCGGTAATGATTTAATTCGCTTACAATGCGCATTTGTTGATACACCGGAAGTGGAGAAAATCACTGATTTTATAGGCGGACAGCGAGCTTATCCAAGCGCATTATTATTGCCTGAATATATTGATGAAAACGCGGAATCCGGTAAGATGGAATTGGATGACAGTGATCGTGATTCTCTGTTTGAAGAAGCTGCGCGCATAGTTGTGAATCATCAACAAGGTTCCGCTTCGCTGCTACAACGTAAACTGAAGTTGGGATACAATCGTGCAGGACGAATTGTCGATCAATTAGAAGCAGCAGGAATTATTGGCCCGTTTGAAGGCAGCAAGGCACGTGAAGTTTTAATTAAGGACATCCTTACTTTGGAAGAAAAGCTGGGCAAAAAGAACGATTCTTTATAATCGTAATAGAATCTTTTTCAGCTTCTTAACAATTCGTCATCACTTTAGTTAATCAACACGTTGTAACTTTGGCGTAGTTTTTGAAACAGTACGAGAAACAGTTTATAAAATGAGAAATTTAATTATTGCAGGTCTTGCTCTTTCGTTATCAGGTTCGGTTGTATTTGCTCAAGGCGATGCGAACGGGTATGATCCGAAAGCGAAGACAATTCTGGACGAGGTAAGTAAAACGGCCAAAGCATATACTTCCATTACCGCCACTTTTACCATGACAATGGAGAAGGCCGATAAGTCGAAAGATGTGCATGAAGGCGAAGTAGTGATGAAAGGGAAAAAATATAAGATCACACTTAACCGAAAAATCAAGGATAAAGTGTGGAAGGAAATTTACATTAACAACTCGGCCACAACGTGGAATTACAGCGAGAAGGAATGTGAAATTACGATTGATAATGCTCCTGATCCGGCGAAAGCAAAAAACAACTTCGCACCTACCGACATCTTCACCATTCACGAAAAAGGATTT
>CALJIF010000078.1 GCA_937974275.1 uncultured Flavobacteriales bacterium | reverse complement strand
AAGCGTTTCTGATTGAAGATAAGAATGGATTTTCATTTGAAGCGAACAACGTTAGCGCAATAAAAAAGACATTTGAAAAAGTGAGTCGGTTAAGCGAACACGAATTAAGTGAAATGAGGAAAGGGAGTCACGAACTTGGAATCGCCAATTCACCACAGAATTGGGTAGCAACGCTCTTATCATTTTTGCAATGATGATGCTTACATTTATGTTATGTGCGGAATAAACGGCATCTATTATAAAACACGAAGCGGGCAAGGTGAACGTCTTGTCAGCAGTATGTGTGATGCCATGGCTCATCGTGGACCGGACGCAGAAGGAATTTACCATTCAGAAGGTATTGCATTGGGCCATCGTCGTTTGGCCATCATCGATTTAAGTGAAGCAGGAGTTCAGCCATTTTATTCGGCAGATAAACGATACGTGATAGTGTTTAACGGTGAGATTTACAATTACCGTGAATTGCGTAATGAATTAACGGAACATCATTTCACTACCGATACCGATACCGAAGTACTTCTTGCACTGTGGATAAAATGGGGAATAGAAGGTTTGCATCGACTTAATGGCATGTTTGCTTTTGCCGTTTACGACACACTGGAACATACTCTTCATATTGTCCGCGATCGTTTAGGAATAAAGCCCATATACATTTACGAAGATGATCATCAACTGTTGTTCAGTTCCGAAATACGGGCATTGTTGGCGACAGGAAAGGTACCGCGTGAAATGGATCGTGATGCACTAGGCGAATACATTCGTTATCAAACGGTTTATGCACCTCGAACGATCATTAAGAATGTGAGTATGTTGATGCCGGGACAGGTGTTGAGCTGTACAAAAACGGAAACCACCTATTTCAACTGGTGGCAACCACTGATACGTCCGATAGAAGATTCGTTTGATACGTCCTCGAAAAAAGTTCGAGAATTACTTCGAAGCGCTGTTGAACATCGTTTGGTTGCAGATGTTCCATTTGGTGCGTTTTTAAGTGGTGGTATCGATAGTAGCGCCGTTGTTGGACTGATGAGTGAAGTGAGTTCGGGCAAAGTGAATACATTTAATGTCTCGTTTGATGAATCAGAATTTAGTGAAGCGAAATATGCCGCTGCTATTGCGAAGAAATTCAATACGCAACACCATGAAATTCGTTTAACACCTGCTGATTTTTTGCAACAACTTCCCGACGCGTTGGCTGCAATCGATCATCCGAGCGGTGACGGTCCGAACTCTTTTGTGGTTTCCAAAGCAACAAAAGAGGCCGGAATTACAATGGCTTTATCAGGATTAGGAGGTGATGAGTTGTTTGCGGGATATGATATTTTCAAACGCGCTTTGCGCCTGCAACAATCACCTCTGATTACAAAGTCGCCGCATTGGTTACGAAATATTGCGGCAACAGCATTGCAACTAACTAAAAAAGGAGTTGCTTCTCAAAAGATGCAATCCGTTTTGCGCCAGCCGACAGTTGACTTTAGTTCCTTTTATCCGTTCAGCAGGGAAGTACTGTCGCGTGAAGTGGTGAAACGAATGTTGGCTCGACGGCAATACGATGATTCGAATGTACAAGCCTTATTGCAAACCATCAACGCGAATCAGCAACATGAAATTAGTCGTGTAAGCATTGCAGAAATGCAAACGTACATGCAAAATATTCTTCTGCGTGATACGGACCAGATGAGTATGGCTGTTGCATTGGAAGTGCGCGTTCCATTTTTGGATTATCGTTTGGTGGAATATGTGTTGGGCTTGTCCGATACCGTCAAGTATCCGCACACACCCAAACGTTTACTCGTCGAATCGTGTAAAGATTTGTTGCCGGATGAAATTGTGAATCGCCCTAAAATGGGATTCACGTTGCCGTTTGCTAGTTGGATGCGTAACGAACTGAAGTCATGGTGCGAAAATCGTTTGCAACATTTAAGTAAGCATGATGCGTTTCGTGGTGATGTCATTCATGAGTTGTGGAACAAATTCCTGAATAAAGATCCTGAAATTACATGGTCGCGCATCTGGCATTTGGTGGTGCTTGCAGACTGGATGGAGAAAAATGAAATTCGATAAGTATGCGTAAAAAGGTGGCCATTTGTATCGATTGGTATTTGCCCGGAGAAAAGGCGGGAGGACCTGTGCGATCAATTGCCAATATGGTTGCGCATCTGCATCACGATTTCGATTTTTATATCATTACTCGCAATACCGATTATACTGAAGAACAGCCGTACACAGCAGTTCCTTCGAATGAATGGTACAAGTTCTCGGAACATGTTCAAGTATATTATTTCAGTGCCGATCGACTGACTAAGACAGGCGTTGCAAAAGTATTGATGCACTTGGCTCCTGACGTAGTTTACCTCAACGGTATGTGGTCGAAAGAATTTACACGCTGGCCGTTAAGTATTTTAAAGAAGAATAATTTTAACGGTAAGATCATTCTTGCCGTTCGCGGAATGCTTGCTCCATCTGCCTTGCAGATCAAGAAATACAAAAAGAAATTATTTCTGCAAGTAGCCAAATGGCGACAAGTGTATTCCGGAATTGTGTTTCATGCTACAAATGAAACAGAACGTGAACAGGTATTGTCCGTTTTCGGTAAGGATGTTGAAGTGTATGTTGCACCTAATTTGCCACGAACAGATTTAGATCACGTTGACGTTCATCATCGTATTAGCAAAGATGTAATTCAGTTAGTTGCAATTGCGCGAATTGCTCCGGAGAAGAATCCATTGTTTCTCATAGAGCAAATGCAACATTGTACAATTCCTATTCAAATACTTTGGTACGGTCCGGTTTACGATGAACAGTATAAGTCGGAATGTGATGCAGCCATTGAGAAGTTGCCGGGAAATGTTCAGTTTTTGTGGAAGGGTGCTTTAGAATCTTCACAAATTCCGGAGGTGTTGAGTCATGCGGATGCCATGATTTCGCCTACACGTGGAGAAAATTTCGGACACACCATCTTAGAAGCATTGCAAGCCGGTGTTCCGGTTATTATCTCTGATCGCACTCCGTGGAATGATGTAGCAGCAAGAAATGCAGGTGTTGTTGTGGATTTAAACGATGAAAGGGGATTTGTAAGAGCTATTGAAAAGATGGCGAACATGAACGAGGAAACCTACGCTGCATGCAGTAAGTCTGCATTGGAATACGCTCACGAGTTTGTTTCAAATCCGGAGCACATTGCAAAAAATCGGGAATTGTTTAATTGATTATTCCGTTTCTTCCGTATTGAATTGACCGTTATCTACAACAGTCATCTTCACCGATTCCACACTGTGACGGAAACGCTTTAGGATAAGGAATTCATAGCCTCCGAATTCTTTCTTTTCATTCACTGCGGGAATTCGACCGAACAGATAATTTAATAATCCGGAAACCGTTTCGTAGTGCGGACTTTCAGGCAACGCAATTGGAAGCACTTCATTCACATCAGAAATGGCGGACAAGGCATTTACGATAAACTCAGTATCCGATTTTTTCTCAACGGAAGGTTTTTCTTCATCGTATTCGTCCTGAATTTCGCCAACCAGTTCCTCAATGATGTCTTCCATGGTTACTAATCCGGTTATTCCTCCGAATTCGGATGTAACAATCGCCATCTGAATATGTAAGGTTTGGAATTCGCGCAATAAATCGTTGATACGTTTACTTTGCGGTATAAAGTGTGCAGGACGAATCAAACTTTCAATATTCTCGCGTGTAATTGCGCCTTGCTTCATTAATTTCAGCAAGTCTTTCGTGAAAATGATGCCCACGATATTATCAATATTCTCACGGTATACCGGCAAGCGGGAATAACCTTCATCAATAACCTTGTCAAGAATTTCCTGTGGTTCCAACTCCAAATCCAGCGCAGATATTTTAGTGCGCGGAACCAGGATGTTCTTTACAACACGATCATCAAATTCAAAAACGTTCTGAATTAATTCGTGCTCCGATTGTTTGATGGCACCACTTTCTTCCGATTCGGTTAACAGCATTCTGATTTCTTCTTCGGTGTGTGAATCGCCGTGTTCAGCAGATGATTTTAAACCAAATGCACGTAAACCCAAACGCGTTAATACATTCACGATCCAGATAAATGGTGTGAAAATGACAGTAAACACCTGCAACGGATAGGCGAGGAGCAGAGATGTGTTCATCGCAAAACGGATACCCATGGTTTTAGGAACTTGTTCTCCGATAACCATGTGAATAAGCGTAATAAATGTTATTGCCGTAATAAAGGATACATTGTGCAACGTTGCCGGTTCCATATTCCAGTTGAACGACTCGAATACGCGTTCCAATAACACAGCTACGTAAGGTTCACCCACACGACCTAAAACAAGGCTTGAGATTGTTATTCCCAATTGACAAGAGGATAAATACGAATCCAGATTTTCCTGCATTTTTTTAACTAATGCAGCAGCTTTATTGCCTTGATTGGCTTTTAGTTCCACCTGACTCGATCTTACTTTAACGAGAGCGAATTCGGCAGCTACGAAAAATGCGTTGAGAAGAATTAGGAGTAGAATGAGTAATAGGTCGGGACCCATGTAGGAATTTCACACTTTGGTATATGCAAATATATTAATTGTGCGGGGATTGGGCAGAAGCAACGTTGCAATGTTATTGACATTACAAATGTTCGTAAACCAAAAAAGGTTGTCCGAAGACAACCTTTTCTATTATAATCTTGCGATTAGTGTGCGCCTAAATCGTCAAAATTTACCTCTGTGCTTACAGGTCCTTCAGCAGCACCGTTGTTTTCGTGTCCTTTTTGCTCACGAATGAAATTGATGACTTCCTGCAGACCATCTGCGAATTTGTCAAAATCTTCTTTGTACAAAAAGATTTTGTGCTTCTCGTAATGAAAACGACCATCAT